>NZ_JBITFP010000036.1:0-13294 GCF_044456245.1 Micromonospora sp. NPDC051006 | reverse complement strand
GTGACGCTCGCCGAGACGTCGTAACCGACACGAACCTGCCTCCTCCCTCCGGCGGCGGGTGACGGGCCCAAGGGGGTTGGGCCCGTCACCCGCCGCTCCCTCTCGCCACGACGGCGGTTCACCCGATCCGGGTGAACCGCCGTCACCCGTACCGGGGGCAGCCTCGGCAGGACCGGTGAGGGGAGGGGTGGGATGAGCACGGCAGCCGCCGCCCGCGAGGACCAGCGGATCCAGCAGGACGTCCTGGCCGAGCTGGCCTGGGACGCCGAGGTGCAGCCCAACGAGATCGGCGTGAGCGTCGAGCGGGGGGTGGTCACCCTGACCGGCTGGGTGGACAGCTCCGCCCGCCGCTGGGCCGCGACCCGCTGCGCCCAACGGGTACGCGGGGTGCGTGCGGTCGCGGACGACATCGAGGTACGCCTGGCCGGCAGTCCCGGGGTCACCGACGGTGAGGTCGCCATCGCGGTCGGCCGGGCACTGGAGTGGGACAGCTTCATCCCCGCCGAACGGCTGGACGTCACCGTGGCCAACGGCTGGGTGATGCTCCGCGGCGAGGTGGAGTTCGGCTGGCAGCGCCGCTCCGCGGAGCGGGAGGTGCGCCGGCTGCGGGGCGTGCGCGGGATCACCAACCTCATCGAGGTTCGCCCACCCGCCCCGACGGACGCCGACCGGATCCTGCGCGAGGTACGGCGGGCGCTCGGGCGCGCCGCCGGCACCCGGGGGGTCTCGGTGGCGGTGGACGGCGACACCCTGGTGCTCAGCGGTGTGGTGCGGTCCTGGTGGGAGCGGGACCAGGCGGAACGGGTGGCCTGGTCGGCGCCGGGCGTACGGGCGGTGGAGACCCAGCTACTCGTCGGCGAATGACGTCGCGCGTTGTCCGGTTTACCGCCGTCGGCACCGGGAAGTCCCCGCCGACCACCTGGACCGGCACCAGCGGACCGCGCACGCCAGGGACCAACGGGAGGACTCGTGGCCGTGAACCACCCACCGGCCGGCCGGCCGTTGCGGATCGCGATGCTGGTCCCGCCGTGGCTGTCCGTGCCGCCGCCGGGCTACGGCGGGCTGGAACAGGTGGTCGCCGGCCTGGTGGACGGGCTCTCCCGGTACGGGCACGCGGTCACCCTGTTCGGTGCCGGCAGGAAGCACGGGACCGCGGCGCGGAACTTCGTCTCCACCAACCCGGACGTGCAGTACGAGCGGCTCGGCGAGGCGCTGCCGGAGCTGGCCCACCTGGCCCGGGTGAACCACCTGATCGACGCGGCGGACTTCGACATCGTGCACGACCACACCACCATCGGCCCGCTGGTCGCGGGGCGGCGGGCAGTGCCCACGGTGGCCACGGTGCACGGCAACCCGGTGGGTGAGTACGGCGACGTGCTCAGCGACACCGACGAGGGGGTCGGCCTGGTCGCCATCTCACACGCCCAACGCCGGCTGAACCCCGGTCTGCCCTGGGTCGGCACGGTGCACAACGCGCTGGATCTCACCGGCATCCCGCGCAAGACCGTGCCCGGTCGGGGGCCGGTGCTCTGGCTGGCCCGGTTCAGCCCGGACAAGGGACCGGACGTCGCGATCAGGGCCTGCCGCGAGGCGGGCCTGCCGCTGCTCCTGGCGGGAAAGTGCAACGAGCCGGCCGAGCGCCGCTACTACGACGACGTGGTCGCGCCGCTGCTCGATGACGACGTCGAGGTGGTGTTGAACGCCGACCGGGCGGAGACGCTGCGGATGCTGGTCGACGCCCGGTGCCTGATCATGCCGATCCAGTGGGAGGAGCCGTTCGGCATGGTGATGGTGGAGGCGATGGCGACCGGCACGCCGGTGGTCGTACTCGGTCGAGGGGCCGCGCCGGAGCTGGTCCGGTCCGGGGTGACGGGGCTGGTCTGCGACCGGGCCGAGGAGTTGCCCGCGGCGCTGCGGGCGGCGGAGCGGATCGACCCGGCGGACTGCATCGCGCACGTGGCGGAGAACTTCTCCATCTCCCGGATGGCGCTCGGCTACGAGGCGGTCTACCGGCAGGTCGTCGGCGAGGGTGTGGGACAGGCCCTGCTCGAGCCGGCCCGGGTCACCGCCCGCTGACCCCGGTTTCAGGCCCGCGCGGTCGCCAGCTCGGCGATCGCGGCGTCCAGTCGTCCGGCGTACGCGTGGCTGATCGCGCCCTCCCGGACCCGGACGGCGACCTTCTCCCGTAGCCGGGCGACCGGTGGTGCGAGGTCGCTGCGACCGCCGCTCGCCGACGCGCGGAGGTTGCGTAGCTCGTTACGGAGATCCAGGCCCACGTCGGAACGGATCTCACCGGCGGTCAACCCGGTGCCGATCAGACCCTCCACCCGGTGGGCCGCCTCGACCAGCGTCGCCGGCAGGCCGCTCGGCGGCGGCGCCGGCGTGGCCGCTGCCGGTGGGTGTCGGGTGGCGTCGGACGACGACGGGCCGGTCGCCGACGGGGCGGTCGGCAGCGCGTGGTTCGGTGGTTGCCGCTCCGGCACCAGCAGCGGGACGGTGACCGCCACCGCCACCGCCAGCCCGGCCGGAACCAGCAGCACCGCCCGGAGCGGTCGACGCCGAGGCCTGTCGGTGGACGGTGGGACCGCCGGCAGGGTCGATGCGGCGGGCCGCCGGGGGGCCGAGCGGGGATCAGCTGCCTGCAACTCTTCCCGCAGGACGGTGGCGACCTGGCGGGCGGTGGGGCGGGCCGCCGGATCCCGGGCCAGGCAACGCAGCGCGATCCCGGCCACCTCCGCCGGCAGCCCCCGCACCCCGGCCAACGAGGGCCCCCGCCCGGTGGCCAGCGCCGTGCTGAGCTGCTCCCAGGTCTCCGCCGGGTACGGCACCCGCCCGGTGAGGGCCTCGTGCAGCAGCACCCCGAGGGAGTAGACGTCGGTGGCCGGCTGGGCGGGCGCCCCGTCGAGCCGCTCCGGCGCGACGTACGCCGGGGTGCCGAAGGTGCCGCCGTCCTCGTCCTCGTCCGGTGCGCCGATCCGGGTAGCGATGCCGAAGTCGAGCACCTTCGCGCCGACCGGGGTCATCATCACGTTGGCCGGGGTGATGTCGCGGTGCACGATGCCCAGCCGGTGCGCGCAGGCGAGCGCGTCGGCCACCTGCGCGCCGATCTCGACCGCGTCGCACCAGGGCAGCGGCCCCTCGGTCAGTCGCCGTTCCAATTCCTCGCCGGTGAGCAGCTCCATCACCACGAACGAGGTGATCCTGCCGTCGGGTGCGACCGTCTCGCCGTAGTCGTGCACCGACGTCACGTGCGGGTGCACCAGTTGGGCGGCGGCCCGCGCCTCGTCCCGCACCATGTCCCGGAACCGGGCGTCGGCGGCCAGCGACGGCGCGAGGACCTTGAGGGCCACGACCCGGTCGAGCACCTCGTCGTGGGCCCGCCAGATCACCGACATGCCGCCGGCGCCGATCTGGTCGAGGAGTCGGTACCTGCGGGCCAGCAACCGGCCCGGGTGGAGTGCTGCCGTCACGGATCGCACCTGCCTCGTGGTGGGAGCGGTATCAGGTTGCGCGAATGTTTCCTGCCTGTCAACGGCCGCCGACCACCCGTGGGCCGTCGACGATGATCGATCACGGTCGCGGCGGCGCGGCCGGCCGGCTGGGCACACCGCATCGGGCGGGCCTGGCGTCCGGCCGGTCCGGCGCCCCGGGGCGGTGGCCGACCGGCGCGGCCGTGCCAGGATGAACGGCATGGCGGGGGGACCGGTGGCGTTCGTGCTCGGCGGTGGCGGCGTGCTCGGAGCGGTCGAGGTCGGCATGCTGCGTGCGCTGTTCCGGGCCGGCATCCAACCGGATCTGGTGCTCGGCACGTCGATCGGCGCGGTCAACGGCGCCCTGGTCGCCGCGGACCCGACCGAGGCGGTCACCGACCGGCTGGTCCGGCTCTGGGCCTCGCCGGAGGCGAGCGAGGTCTACGGCGACTCGGTGGCCCGGCAGCTGCGCCGGTTCGCCGCCCGGACCCACCTGCACTCGCCCCGCCCGCTGCGCCGGCTGCTCGAATCCGAGCTGGGGGCGGAGACCACCTTCGCCGACCTGCGGGTGCCGTTCCGCTGCTGCGCGGCGCACATCGAGCGGGCCGCCGAGCACTGGTTCGACACCGGCCCGGTGGTGCCGGCCGTGCTGGCGTCCGCCTCGGTGCCCGGGCTGCTGCCGCCCACCGAGATCGACGGCGCGCACTACGTGGACGGCGGGATCGTCAACTCCATCCCGATCGGCGAGGCGGTGGCCGTCGGCGCCACCCGGATCTTCGTCCTCCAGGTGGGGCGGATCGAACGGGAGCTGACCCCGCCCCGCCGGCCGTGGGAGATCGCCCAGGTCGCCTTCGAGATCGCCCGACGGCATCGCTTCTTCCGCGAGATGGCGGCGCTGCCCGACGGGGTCGAGGTGCACGTGCTGCCGACCGGTGGGCTGAACCCGCGTGACGACACGCCCTGGGCGTACCGGGACATGGCGGCGGTGGGCCGGCGGATCAGCCGGGCGTACACCGCCTCCCGGCGCTACCTGGCCAACCTGGAGCGCTGATGCCGCTGCCCCCGCGCTGGGTACGCCGGGTGCTGCTGGCGCCCGCCGTGGTCCTGCTCGCCTTCGTGGTGGTCACCACGCTGCCGGTCTGGGCGCTGCTCGCGGCGGCCCTGTCGCCGCTGGTGCCCGGCCGCTTACGCCCGCTGCGGCTGCTCTGGATCGGCTGCGTCTACCTGGTCTGGGACGCTGCCGCGCTGCTCGCGCTCTTCGTGCTCTGGGTCGCCGCCGGGTTCGGTCGGCAGTCCCGGTCACCGGCCTTCCAGCGCGCCCACTACCAACTCGCCGGCTGGTTCCTGCGGGTGCTCTTCTGGCAGGCCCGCTGGACGCTGCGGCTGCGAATCGACGTGGTCGGCACCGATCCGGACACCGCGCTGCCCGGCCGGCCCGAGCTGGTGCTCTGCCGGCACGCCGGGCCCGGCGACTCGTTCATGCTGATCCACGCCCTGGTGAACTGGTTCCAGCGCGAACCGCGGATCGTGCTGAAGGAGAGTCTCCAGTGGGACCCGGCGATCGACGTGCTGCTCAACCGGTTGCCGAACCGGTTCATCGCGCCGGCCCGGGACGGTGACCGGGGCGAGGCGCTGCTCCGGCAGATCGGGCACCTGGCCACCGGCCTGGACGACGACGACGCCTTCGTGATCTTCCCGGAGGGCGGCAACTTCACCCCCGGCCGCCGGCTGCGCGCCATCGCCCGGCTCCGCTCGCGCGGGCTGGAGCGGATGGCGCTGCGCGCCGAACGGATGCGGCACGTGCTCGCCCCGCAGCCCGGCGGGCTGCTGGCCGCGCTGGACGCCGCTCCGGACGCCGGGGTGATCTTCGCGGCGCACACCGGCCTGGACCGGATGATCACCGTCACCGATGTTTGGCGCGAGCTGCCGATGGACAAGCGGATCGTGCTGCGGTTCTGGTCGGTGCCACCGGAGGAGATCCCCACCGGCCGGCAGGAGCGCATCGACTGGCTCTACGACTGGTGGGCCCGGATCGACGAGTGGATCGCGGCCAACCGTGACGACCCCGCGTAGGGTGCGGGCGTGGACCAGATCAGCGTGGTGACGACCGTGGTGGACGCCCGCTCGGTCGCCGACGTGCTGGCGGCCGCCGCCGTCGCCGGCCGGCTCGCCGCCTGCGCCCAGGTCGGTGGACAGGTGGACGGCACCTACTGGTGGCGCTCCGGGGTGGAGACCAGCACGGAGTGGTCGGTCCAGTTCAAGACCGCCCCGGACCGGGTGACCGCCCTGGTCGACCAGATCCGGGCCAGCCACCCGTACGAGGTGCCGGAGATCCTGGTGTCCCGGGTGGAGAGTGGCGATCCGGCGTACGCCGGCTGGGTGCACGAGCACACCCGTCCCTGAGTACGCGCACTCTGGTCCCGGTGACCGGGGCTGTCCACGATGGCCTGGTGGAGAACACCGGCTACCCCTGCCCCGCCTGCGGCGCCCCGGCCGATCTGAGCGCCGGCTGCCCCGGGTGCCGGCGAGCGCCCGACCCGGAAGCCGCCGAGGTGATCCGGCTCGACCGGGAACTCGTCGTGCTCGGCGCCGAGGTGGAGCGGGCGCGGCTCGCGTACGCCGAGCTGGTCGAGCGGTTCCACCTCACCCGGCAGCGCCGGGCGCAGCTGGCCAGCCAGGTCCGTACCCGGGTCGCGGCGCCGGTCGGGCCGGCCGCGGGTCGGGCGCCGTCGGCGGCGCCCCCGGCACCGCTGCCGCCGGCCCGCTCGGAGGCGGGGCGGCCGGAGACCTCGGCCCGTACCGTGCAGGGTCTGCTCTTCGTCCTGGGTGGGCTGCTGCTCGGCACCGCGGCGGTGGTCTTCACGGCGGTGGCCTGGGCGTCCGTCGGGGTCGCCGGGCGGGCGCTGATCCTGGCCGCCGTCACCGCGCTCGCCCTGGCCGCGCCGCTGGTGGCGGTGCGGCGCGGGCTGCGCGGCACGGCGGAGACCTTCGCCGCGGTGGGGCTGCTCCTGGTGCTGCTCGACGGGTACGCCGCGTGGTCGGTGGACCTGGCCGGGGTGGCCGGCTGGCCGGGCACCCGCTACGCCGCGCTGGTCGGGGGGGCCAGCGCGGCGGTGGCGGCGGGTTACGCCCGGCTCAGCCGGTTGACCGGGCCGTGGTTCGCGGCGCTGGTGGCCGCGCAGCCGGTGCTGCCGCTGCTCTCCGCCGAGGCCCGGCCGGGGGCCGACGGTTGGGCGGTCACCCTGGTCGCCGTGGCGGTGCTCGACCTGGCGGTGCTCGTCGTCCTGGCCCGCCGGGCCGGTGCCGGTTCGGCCGTGCTGGCCGGGCGGGTGCTGGCCTGGACGGGGTTCGGCGCCGCGCTGACCGCCGCCGCCGGGTGCGCGCTCGTGCCGCTCGGCGAGGGCCGGGCGGTCGGTTCCCCGTTGCTGGCCGGGCTGCCGCTGCTGATGGTGGCCGCCACGCTGGTCGGCGCGGCCCTGCTCACCGGCGGGCCGACCTTCCGATGGCTCGCCACCGGCGCGTTGCTGCCGGTGCTCGCCGCCGCGCTGCTGCGCCCGGTGGCCGAGCTGCGGCCGTCGCTGCTGCTACTGGCCACGGCGTTGGTCGCGGCGGGGCTGGCCGGTGCCGTGGCGCTGCTGCCGGCCGCCTGGCGTACCGGCCCGCGGGTCGCGGCGCTGCTGGTGGGGCTCGGGGTGACGATCCTCGCCGCGCTGCTCACCGGGGCCCTGGCGCTCGGCGCCGTCGGCCGGTCACTTCCGCCGTGGCGGGGCGCCGCACCCGGGCCGGACCTCGACTGGGGTTGGCAGCTGCCGGTCGCCGTGGTGGTGGCGGTGGGCGCGGTGGCGCTGCTGGCGCCGCGCGCCTTCCGCCCGCTGACCGGGCCGGTCGGCCTGGCGCTGAGCGTGCTGGCGGTGCCCGCGGCCTGGCCGTCCGCCTGGCCGGCGGTGGTCGCCGTCGACCTGCTCGGCGCGGCGGCGTTGCTGCTGATCGCGGTGCTCGACCGGGCGGCCCGGGTCGGCCCGGTGCCGCCGGCAGTGGCCGGAGCGGTCCTGCTGGGGCACGGGCTGCTGGTGTCGCTGGCCGCGCCGATCGGCGCGCTGACCACGCTCGGGTCGACCGTGCTGCTCGGGGTGGCGGTGGCCGCGCTCGGCCGCCGGGAACCCGCCGCGCCCCGCGTGGTCACCGGGCCGGCCCTGGTCGCGGCGCTGCTGGCCACACCGGCCGGCGTCGCCGTCGGGTTGGCCGCCGCCGACGTGCCCGTCTGGTGGCGGGCGCGGGCCGCCCTGGTCACCGCCGTGCTGCTGCTCGTGGCGTTGCGCCTGGTCCGTCGCCACTGGGCGGAGCTGAGCGGGTACGCCGCGACCGGGATCGCCGTCGCGCTGACAGCGGCCGGGATGGCGCCGCCGCTGTTGCCGGCCGACGAGCCGCTGGCGGTCTACGCCGCGCTGGCGGTGCTGGCGCTCGCCGCGGCCCTGCGGGAACCCGATGACATCGCGCTGCGGTTGGCCGGGCTCGCGTTGGCCGTGGTGACCGTCGTCGTCGCGGCCCCGGCGCTGCTGGCGGCGCTGATCAGCCCGTACGGCCGGACGGTCGAGGTCTGGTCCGGCGCGCCGACGGCCGAGCCGGTCCCGGCGGCGCTGCCGGCCGGGCTGGCCCTGGCCGGGCTGGCGCTCGCCGTGGCGGTGGCCGGCCGGGCGCTGGGCGCGCCCCGGTGGACGGCGTCGGTCGCCGCGCTGCCGTTCGCCGCGTCCGTGCCGCCGCTGCTGCTGGTCGCGGTGGGGGCGCCCTGGCCGGTCGGGCCGGCCGTGACCCTGCTTACCGGGTCGGCGGCGCTGCTCGCGGCCGCCCTGCTCAACCCGCGCCCGCTGCTCGCCCCGATCGCGGTGCCGGTCGGGCTGCCGCTCGCCGCCGCCGGGCTGGCCGGGCTCGCCGCGACCCGGGCGGGCACCCTCGCGGGGCTGGGCGTGCTGCTGGTCGCCGCCGCGCTGGCCGGCGTGGCCGGTCGGCGCGTCGAGGCGAGGGTCGCCGGGGCTCTCACGGCGGTGGCCGCCGGCACCGGCCTCGCGATCACCGCGTCGCTCGCCGGCGGGCTGCCACTGCGCGGCGCGGCGTTCGCCGTACTCGCCGTGGCGGCGCTGACCCTGGCCGTCGCCGCCGTCCTGCCCGCCCGCCCCGGACCCGCAGCCGCGGGCGAATCGGCGGTGCCGCCGGGCGGTGTGTCGCCGGTCGGCCGGCTGCTCGACGTCGCCGCCCAGGCGGTGGCGCTGGTCGCATTCCTGCTCGCCCTCGGCGCGCTGCGGCACGCCGCGGCGGTCTGCGTTCTCTGGGGCGCCGCAGTCGGCCTGCGGCTGCTGCGCGTAGGCGAGCCGGTCGGGCGGCGGTGGGTCTTCGCCGGCATCGCCGGCGGCAGCGAGCTGCTCGGTGGCTGGCTGCTGCTGGCCGCCGGTCGGGTGGTGCTGCTGGAGGCATACACCCTGCCGGCGGCGGCCCTCGCGCTCGGTGCGGGTCTGGTGGCGCTGCGGACCCGGCCCGGGCTGACCAGTTGGCTGGCGCTCGGCCCCGGACTGGGCGCCGCGCTGCTGCCGAGCCTGGTGTCGGTGCTGGTGGCGCCGGATCCGCAGCCGTGGCGGCGGCTGCTGCTCGGCGTCGCGGCGCTCGCGGCGGTGCTGGCCGGAGCCGCGCGCCGCTGGCAGGCCCCGGTGCTGCTCGGCGGGACGACTCTGGCGCTGCTCGCGCTGCACGAGCTGGTCCGCGGCTGGGACCTGCTGCCCCGGTGGATCTTCCTGGCGGTCGGCGGTCTCGCGCTGATCGGGCTGGCCGCCAGCTACGAGCGCCGCCGACGGGACCTGCACCGGCTCCGCGCCGCGCTCGGCCGGATGGGCTGACGGCGGCCGAGGGTAGGGCTCGCCCTACCCCCGATTCGGGGGTGTCCAGGGTTACTCAGCGCAACCATTCAGCGGAGACTCGGAGGTGGCGTCGAGCCGTACGGCCGGCGGTAGGCGAGGAACGGGAGCGGCGATGGTGCTCGAAGCAGTGGCGGATCCGCCGGTACGGCGGGGCAGTGACTATGCGCAACTGTCTCGGCGGATCGCCAAGGCGGGTCTGCTGGAACGACGTCCGGGCTGGTACGCGACCCGGATCGCGCTCACCCTCGGCGCCTTCGTGGCCGGCTGGGTCGCGGTGGTCCTGGTCGGCGACTCCTGGTGGCAGGCGTTGCTCGCCGCGGTGATGGCGGTGGCCACCACCCAGGTGGCGTTCCTCGGTCACGACGCCGGGCACCGGCAGATGTTCCGCCGGCGCGGCCCGAGCGAGGTGGTCGGCCTGCTCGCCGGCAACCTGGCGGTCGGGCTGAGCTACGGCTGGTGGGTCGACAAGCACAACCGGCACCACGCCAACCCCAACCACGAGGACGAGGACCCGGACGTCGGCGCCGGCGCGCTGGTCTGGACGTACGAGCAGGCCCTCGAGACCCGGGGATTCGGCCGTTGGCTGGCCCGTCGGCAGGCATTCCTGTTCTTCCCGCTGCTGCTGCTCGAGGGGCTGAGCCTGCACGTGGCCAGCATCCGGGCGATCGTCGAGCGGGAGCCGGGCGGGAAGTTCCGTACCCCGATGCGGCACCGGGCGGTCGAGGCGCTGCTGCTCGCAGTGCACACCGCCGGCTACCTGGCCCTGCTGCTGCTGGTCATGTCGCCCGGTAAGGCGCTGGTCTTCGCGGCCGTGCACCAGGGGCTGTGGGGGCTCTACATGGGCTGCGCGTTCGCCCCGAACCACAAGGGCATGCCGATGCCGACCGCCGAGGACGACCTCGACTTCCTGCGCAAGCAGGTGATCACCTCCCGCAACGTGCGAGGTGGCCGGGTCACCGATGTGGCGCTGGGCGCGCTGAACTACCAGATCGAGCACCACCTCTTCCCGAACATGCCGCGGGCGAACCTGCGCCGCGCCCAGCCGATCGTCCGGGCCTACTGCGCGGAGCAGGGCATCCCGTACGCCGAGACCGGGCTGATCGAGTCGTACCGGCAGGCGCTGGGCCACCTGCACGAGGTCGGCCGGCCGCTGCGGGGCTGAACGACCACGGAAAAGGGGCGGCGCCGACCGGCGCCGCCCCTTTTCGCTGCCGCTCGGATCAGCCGCCGAACGCCTTGATCAGCTCGGCCGGGGCCTCCTGGGTGTCGGCCGCCGGCGGCTTGCTGACGTTCACCGCGGTGACGAAGTCCGAGAAGGTGGTCGTCATCGTGCCGAGCGACTCGTGCAGCGCGCTGATGTCGACGGCGGTCTGGGTGAGCCGGCCCTCGGCGTCCATCGTGGCGGTGAACGGCACGGCCTTGGCCTTGTCACCGAGCGCGGCGATGTCCTTGTCGTTCGGCACGGACCGGGTGTAGTCCATGGTGCCGGCGAAGCTGCCCGGCGCGGTCTCCTTGACCTCCACCACGCTCTTGATCAGCTTGTTGGCACCACCTGGGTCACCCTCCGGCATGAGGTTGAGCTGGCCGCTCTCGCCGAGCTTCGTGGCGTCCATGTGCAGCCACTTCTTCGGCAGCGAGGTCGCTCCGGTCACCTTCAGGTACGCGTCGTTGCCGACGATGAGCATCCGGATCTTGCCCTGCGTACCGAGGTCCATCGTCATGTCCGCGGTCTTGTTGGTCGGGTCCATCACGCCGCCGCCGTTGAGCACCGACGACTCCGTCTTCATCCGGAGGCTCTGCTCGTTGATCTTCTGCGCGGCGGCGGTGAGCTTGCCGAGGGCGTCCGCCGGAACGCTGCTGGCCGGGGCCCCGCTGGCGTTGCCGTTGGCGGCTGGATCGTCGGCCCCCGTCTGCTTGCCGCATCCGGTCAGACCGAGTCCGAGCGCTGCGACGAGCGCGACCCCCGTGGTCGCCAGCCGTCGAGTTTTCATGATGGATAACTCCTCGTGAAGGGTTGGCCAGGTGACGACGACAGTCGATCCCGGCCGGGCCGCTGGCCAGCCTAACCAACCTGAGCCACTGCCGCGCGTCGATGCCTGGGCGCCCCGCGCGTCGACCGGGACCGGCGGCAGCGGGCATCGGTCGCGGCCGGCGTGCCCGTCGGCGCGGCCACCGCCTGTCGATTCCCGGCTCACCTGCACCGGTAGGGTCTTGGCATGGCAGACGTGCTCACCGCGGAGGCGGTGGAAGACGAGCTGGGCGGGCTGGCGGACTGGTCGGGTGACGGCGCCGGGATCACCCGCACCGTGGAGCTGGCCAGTTTCCCGGACGCCATCGCCGTGGTGGACCGGGTCGCCGTGACGGCCGAGGAGCTCGACCATCACCCCGACATCGACATCCGGTGGCGGACCCTGACCTTCCGTTGTGTCACCCATTCGGCCGGCGGGGTCACCCACCGCGACTTCGCGTTGGCCCGACGGATCGACGAGATCATCCGGAGTGCCCGATGAGATTCGAGATCAGCAAGGTGCTCGACGCCATCGAGGGTCGGGTCTGCACCGACCCGTCGCTGGCCCGGGCCGTGGTCGACCTGGCCGAGGTGATCCGCTACCAGGACCTGGACGGCGGGCGGCCGGCGAGCCTGCTCCGGCTCGGCATGGTGATCGACGCCCTCTCCCGCGAGCTGGAGGAGGACAGCGTCCAGGTCTACGCCGTGGTGCACCGGGCGCTGCTCTCCGACGCCGACCTGACCTCCAACGAGCGGATGGTGGTCCGCCGGTGGGCCGACGACGGGCTGGTCGAGGTGCTCGACAACCCGGGTGACCGGATGCTCGAGGTGGCCGACCTGCTGGGGCTGCCGGTGCTCAGCCGGGTTCGCTTCGACGGCCTGCGCGGTCGTTTTCCGTGGTTGGTCGAGCAGGCCGGGCGGGTGGTCGCCCCGGTGCCCGGCTCCGGTGGGCCGGTCTTCATCGCCCACGTCGGCGGCGGCGACAAGCCGGTGGCCGGCAAGCGCTCGCCGGCCGGGGTCAAGCTGCTGGCCCGCCAGTGGCGGTGCCCCGAGTCGGGTTGCGCGCTGTTCGGCGGCGGCGGTGGCGGGGGAGCCTTCGCCGACCTCGCCCGGGTGCAGCACAGTCCCGCGGGGCAGCCGCCGCCGGCGCTGCGTAATGGCGTACCGACGTGCCCGCGGCACGGCGCCCGGCTCGGTGACGGCGGGCCCCGGCCGCGTACCGAGGTGCTCGCGATCCGGATCGGCGGGTTGGTCCGGCGCCGGTTCGTGCTCACCGAGGAGCAGCCGGTGCTGGTCGGCCGGGCGCCCGAGCGGGACGGCGGGATCATGCTCGGGCAGTGGCTCAACGACGAGGCCCGGCGCTGGATCAGCCGCAGTCACATCCAGTTGGAGCTGCGGGTCGGCGAAGTGATCGTGACCGACGTCAGCACCAACGGCTCCGGCATCCGCCCCGGCGGCTCGATGACCGAGTCGGAGCGGCTCCCGCTCGCCCCGCAGCAGTCCCGGGTGCTCGCCGAGAACGACATGGTGGAGCTCTATCCCGGGGTGCAGGTCGGCCGGGCGGAGGAACTGCCCACCGGCGCGCCGTTCACCCCCACCTCGGTGATGGCCGAGGCCCCCACCATGGCGATCCGCCTCCCGCGCCCCTGACCCGCTCCCACCCGGCCCCCGCCCCCTCTCGTCGATCATGAAGTTGTTGTCACGACACGCCGTGACCGATGGCAATAACTTCATGATCAACGAGGTGGGCGGGTGGGGGCGGGGGTGTGAATGGCGGCGGGGGGGGGGGGGGGGGGGGGGGGGGCGGCGCGCGCCCCCGGGGCGCCCCCCCCCGCCGCCCCCCACCGCACGATGATCGGCATCAGGGCCCCCCCCCCCCCCCCGCCGCGACAAAGAGGCAACCCACCCCC
>NZ_JBITFP010000035.1:0-58994 GCF_044456245.1 Micromonospora sp. NPDC051006 | reverse complement strand
GTCTGCCGGCCTAAGTGTCCCCCCACCCGCCCCCGCTGCCCCTGCGCGGGCGCGGGGGGCGGGCCCGCCCCCCCCCCGCGGGCGGCGGCGCCCCCCCCCCCCGGGGGGGGGGGGGCGCCCCCGGCTGGTTCAGCAGTTGCGCAGCTCGGGTGACTGGTTGAGCAGCTGGCTGCGGGGCGACACGAACTCGCGGTACGTGCTCGTGTCGACCGCGGCCGGGCGGAAGGCGGCGACCCGGTGACAGTTCTGGAAGGCCAGCCGGACCCCGAAGTGCCGCTCCAGGCCGGCTCGGATCGCGTCGCTGGCCAGGGCGCGCAGCAGCTGACCCCGCTCGGCATCGGACGGCGGCGGAATCGTGTTGTCGGCGTGGTCGGCGCCGGTGGCCTCCAGTTCGGCGACCACGCGGCTCACCGTCGACCAGGCGTACGGAAGGGAGTCGCGGACGCAGGCGGCGAAGTCGGCGTCGTCGATCGGGCCGCGGTCGGCGGCCTCGAGCAGTGCGGGCGGGACGGTGAGGGACATGGTCATCCTCCAGTCAGAAATGACAACCGTTGTCATCAACGGCACGAATGGAGCACACCACGGGGCTGCGGTGGGGTCAACAGTGGACCGGCGTGCCGGTCTCGAACACGCCGGGAGCCCCGGCGCGGGTGACGGTGGAGCTGGCGGCGGCCGCCCTGATCAGGCCCGGCGGGTCCGGCCCTTCAGGTGCCGGCCCAGCTCCCGGGCGATCTCCCGGTTCGCGTCCCGCTCCGCCAGCGCCTGCCGCTTGTCGTACGACCGGCGGCCCTGGGCCAGGGCGAGCTCGACCTTGGCCCAGCCGTTGTCGAAGTACATCGACAGCGGCACGAGGGTGAAACCGCCCTCCCGGGTCTTCTCCACGATCCGGGCGATCTCCACCCGGTGCAGCAACAGCTTGCGGGTCCGCCGCGGTTGGTGGTTGGTCCAGCTGCCGAAGCCGTACTCGGCGATGTGCAGCCCGTAGAGCATGATCTCGCCGTCGCGCTCCTGGGCGAACGCGTCCACCAGCGAGGCGCGCCCCTCGCGCAGCGACTTGACCTCCGTGCCGACCAGCACGATCCCGGCCTCGTACGTCTTGAGCACGGTGTAGTCGTGCCGGGCCTTCTTGTTCGAGGCGATCAGCCGGCGCTCGGGCTGCCTGGAGGCGTTCACCCGGCCGAGGATAACCGCCGCGCCGCCCGCCGGCCCCGGCACTCGCCGGCCCCGGTACCCGCCGCTCAGCCGCCGGTGGCGCGGACGCGACGAACCAGCTCCCGCACCATGGCGAGGAACCGGTCCTCCGACTCGCACGGCCAGTGACCCAGGATCGGCGGCGGCACGCTCTCACCCGGTGGCACCACCACGTCGCTCGGGTCGATCTGCCGCCGGTCGACCCGAGCCGCCGGGTCGTCGGGCGGGGCCGGCTCGCCGCCCCGGTGCGGGGAGAAGATCCACCCGCCGATCTGGTCGGTGTCCCGCCAGATGTTGATCCATCGCCAGCCGACCCGCCGTCCCACCTCCCGCAGCACCTCGTCGTTGACGTACGCCGGGAAGAGGTGGGCGTAGAGCCGGCGCAGCGGCGAGCCGTAGGTGAGCAGGGCGACCCGGTCGCCGACCCCGTCCGGCAGTTGCAGCACGGTCGCGGCGAGCAGCACCGACCCGTGACTGTGCCCGGAGAGCAGCACCCGGTCCCCCTGCCGAACCAGGTGGGTGATCCGCCGGGCCAGCTCCGGCACGGCCCGTTCGGCGTAGCAGGGCGGCGCGAACGGATGGGCCGCGCGGGGCCAGAAGGTGCCCAGGTCCCAGATGACGCCGACGTAGCGGCGGAACTCGGCGGTCCGGTAGGCGAAGATGCCCCCGACCACCAGTCCGAGGATGACCGCCGCGATCACGTAGCTGCCCAGCCCGATGAAGAAGTTCACCAGCTCGCCGGGGATCCTGACGAAGCGGTGCGCGACCTCCGCCGGGTAGCGCCCCATCACCCCGAAGACGCTGGTCACCAGACCCAGCGCGATGAGGCAGGCGTAGGTCACGGTGAGCGGCTCCAGCCGCTCGGTGAACCGGGCCTTGGCGATCGTCCGCTCGACCTGCCGCAGCCGGGGCGCCGCCTCCGGTGGCGCGTCCGGGAAGTCGCGGGCGACGATGTCGGCCGCGACCCGCATCCGGGCCGGGCGGGACAAGACGGTGGCCACGAAGCCGACCGCCACGGTGCCGGCCACCGCCATCAGGAACCCGAAGATCGTCCACTTGAACGCCAGCGGCGGGCTGGTGACGAGGTGGTCGGCGGTGGGTTTGTCGCGGTCGAGCAGGTCCGACACCCGGTAGATCAGCTCGGAGGAGAACGCCACCGCCAGCCCGGTGGCCACGGCGGCGACCGCCGGCGCGCCCGGCCCGCGCACCGACTGGCCGCGCCGACGGGGCTGGCGCAGCGCGACCAGGCCGATGGCGCCCAGCAGCGCCGTCTGGGCCACGAAGATCCAGGCCATCGTCGCGCCGTAGCGGGGCAGCCCGGTGGCCTGCGGCCACGGCGACGGGTCGAGCAGGATGAACAACACCACCACCACGGTCAACACGCCGGCGACGGTCCGCAGGCCCCGGGTCAGCCGGTCCGTGACCGAGTCGGTGCCCGGCCGGTCGATCATCGGGTGCGCGCTGACCAGCGCCACGCAGGCCCCGAGGACGACCCCGACGAGGATGGTCAGCACGAGCCAGGCGACGGACGCCGCCGAGCCGGCCCGGGCGGCCAGCAGGCTCGCGTCCAAGGTCGCGAACGCGGCCGCGACGTGGATCGACCGCAGCCGGCCGACGAACGGGCCCGCATCCCACTGGCCGACCGCGCCGAGCTGGTGCACGTTGTACCCGGCTGCCGTGGACGGGCGGAACGCGGCGAACGGCCGGCCGGGCAGAGCCCCGAGCCACCAGACCACGCCGATGGCCGCCGCGGGCACCAGGGCGAGCACCGCCAGGCGCAGACCCATCCGTTGTCCACCGAGCCAGGACAGCCAGTCGCGGCCGGAGAGACAGGTCGGGCTGGACATGCAGCGCCAGCCGACCATGTCCAGCGC
The DNA here is from genome assembly GCF_044456245.1 of Micromonospora sp. NPDC051006. Taxonomy (NCBI): domain Bacteria; kingdom Bacillati; phylum Actinomycetota; class Actinomycetes; order Micromonosporales; family Micromonosporaceae; genus Micromonospora; species Micromonospora sp. NPDC051006. Next base: position 55,929 of record NZ_JBITFP010000035.1, on the reverse strand, counting down.
GACTCCGACGACGGTGAGCACGTAGAGCGCGGTCAGGGTGAGCCCGAGCACCCGGCAGAGCACCTTCATCGCGAGGTGCGCCCGGCCCCGCTTCGGCCCCATCCAGACCGCGACGTTGCAGAGCATGAACGGCAGCAGGAACACCAGCGACAGGGTGCGTACCGCGGTCCCTGACGGCAGGTCGCTCCAGCGGTACACCTCCGGGATCAGCCCGTCCGGGCCGGTGCTGTCCGGGTAGCCGGGACGCGGCCGGAAGAAGCCACCGTTACGGTCTCCGGCCACCTGGTGCGCGTGCGGCCGGTCCAGCACCTGGGCGGCATCCGCACCGGAGACGCCGTGCACGCGTAGCTCGACGACCTCGCCGGACGTCGCCGGCCCGGTCGACGACGCTGGCGTCTCCGACATCGGCCCCCCGAGGTGTCTACGGCAACCGGCACCGCCTCGCCCGGCCCGGCCGGTGCCCGGCCGGTGCCCGGCCCCGGTTACCCGCCCCGGCGCGGCCCAACCGTCGCGGCTGCCCCGGCCCGACGCCGCAGGCGGGGGGACAGGTGCGTTCCCGGCGGCGGGAGTGGTTTCATGGGCGCCATGGCGAACCCGGTGATCCTGACCATCGACGACGACCCGGTGGTCTCCCGGGCGGTGGCCCGCGACCTCCGTCGCCACTACGGCGAGCGCTACCGGATCGTCCGGGCCGGGTCGGGCCCGGAGGCACTGGAGGCGCTGCGCGAGATCAAGCTGCGCGGTGAGCGGGTGGCGCTGTTGCTGGCCGACTACCGGATGCCCGACATGACCGGTATCGAGTTCCTCGAGGCGGCGATGGACCTCTTCCCGGCCGCCCGCCGGGTGCTGCTCACCGCGTACGCCGACACGGACGCCGCGATCGAGGCGATCAACGTGGTGGACCTCGACCACTACCTGCTCAAGCCCTGGCACCCTCCGGAGGAGAAGCTCTATCCGGTCGTGGACGGTCTGCTGGAGACGTGGGCGGCCACCCCGGACGCGGCGCTGAGCGAGATCCGGGTGGTCGGGCACCGCTGGTCCGCGCCGTCGTTCAAGGTCCGCGACTTCCTGGCCCGCAACCTGATCCCGTACCGCTGGCTGCTCACCGACGACCCGGAGGGGGCGCGGCTGCTGGCCGCGGCCGGCGCCACCGAGGACGAGGTGCCCCTGGTGGTGACCGCCGACGGCAAGACCCTGGTCGGCCCCACCCCGGCCGAGCTGGCCAGCGTGGTCGGCCTCACCGTCGAACCGACCACCGACTTCTACGACCTGGTGGTGGTCGGCGCCGGGCCGGCGGGCCTCGGCTCGGCGGTGTACGGCGCGTCCGAGGGTCTGCGCACGGTGCTGGTGGAGCGCCGGGCCACCGGCGGTCAGGCCGGGCAGAGCAGCCGGATCGAGAACTACCTGGGCTTTCCCGACGGTGTCTCCGGCGCACAGCTCACCGACCGGGCCCGCCGGCAGGCGTTGAAGTTCGGCGCGGAGATGCTGACGACCCGGGAGGTGGTCGGCCTGACCGAGGGCGGCGGGGCCCGACTGCTGCGCTTCGGCGACGGCACCGAGATCGCCGCGCACACCGTGGTCCTGGCCACCGGGGTCTCCTACCGCGTGCTCGACGCGCCCGGCCTGGCCGAGCTCACCGGCCGCGGGGTCTTCTACGGCTCCGCCGCCACCGAGGCGCCGAGCTGCGTCGACCAGGACGTCTACATCGTGGGCGGGGCCAACTCGGCCGGCCAGGCCGCGGTGCACTTCTCCCGGTACGCCGCCCGCGTGCACCTGCTGATCCGCGGTGCGGACCTCACCGCCTCGATGTCGCGCTACCTGATCGACCAGCTGGACCGGATCGACCGGATCACCGTGCACCCGCACACCCGGGTGGCCGCCGGCGCGGGCGGGGACCACCTGGAACGCCTCACCCTCTGTGACACCCGCACCGGCGAGCAGCGCACCGTCGACACCTCCTGGCTGTTCATCTTCATCGGGGCGGAGCCGCGCACCGACTGGCTGGACGGCGTGCTGGTGCGCGACTCGCGCGGTTTCATCGTCACCGGCCCCGACCTGGTCACCGGCGGGCAGCGGCCGCCGGGCTGGTCGCTGACGCGCGACCCGTACCACCTCGAGACGAGCCTGCCGGGGGTCTTCGCCGCCGGAGACGTGCGGGCCGAGTCGGTCAAGCGGGTCGCGTCCGCCGTCGGCGAGGGCGCGATGGCCGTCTCGCTCGTGCACCGTTACCTGGAGGCGCAGTGAACACCCCGACCGACCGGCTGGGCCCGGAGCAGCTGCGGACCCTCTTCCTGTTCGAATCCCTCGACGACGACCAGTTGGCCTGGCTGGCCGAGCACGGCCGGGTGGAGCAGCGCGCCGGCGGCACCGTCGTCTACGCCGAGGGCGAGGCGGCGACCTGCTTCTTCGTGCTGCTGCACGGCGTGGTGACGATGACCCGCCTGGTCGGTGGCGACGAGGTGGAGGTGACCCGCACCGAGCAGCGCGGGGTGTACGGCGGGGCCACCCAGGCCTACCTGGACGACGAGAGCGAACAGCTCTACCGCAACACGCTGCGGGCGGTCGTCGACTCGGAGTTCTTCGTGCTGCCGGCGGAGAGCTTCGCCGAGGCCGTCCGCTCCTGGTTCCCGATGGCGATGCACCTGCTGGAGGGGCTCTTCGTCGGCATGCGGGCCAGCCAGACCATCGTCGGTGAACGGGAGCGGCTGCTCGCCCTCGGTTCGCTTTCGGCGGGGCTGACCCACGAGCTGAACAATCCCGCCGCGGCGGCGGTGCGGGCCACCTCGGTGCTGCGGGACCGGGTGGCCGGCATGCGGCACAAGCTCGCCATGATCGCCGATGGCCGGCTGGACGGGCGGGGCCTGCAGGCTCTGGTCGAGCTGCAGGAGGAGGCGGTGGCCCGGGTGGCCGCCGCGCCGAAGCTGAGCCCGATGGCCGCCGCCGACGCCGAGGACGCGCTCACCGACTGGCTGGACGAGCACGGCGTGGGCGGCGCCTGGGACCTGGCGCCGACCCTGGTCGGCGGCGGTGCCGACATCGACTGGCTGGCCCGGGTGAAGGCCCATGTCGGCCCGGCCGACCTGGAGGCGGCCGTGCGCTGGCTCACCTACACGGTGGAGACCGAACTGCTGATGCGGGAGATCGGCGACGCGGTCACCCGGATCTCCGGCCTGGTCGGTGCGGCCAAGCAGTACTCCCAGCTGGACCGGGCGCCGTTCCAGGTGGTCGACGTGCACGATCTGCTCGACGCGACGCTGGTGATGTTCAAGGCCAAGATCCCCGCCGGGGTCAAGCTGGTCCGGGAGTACGACCGCGACCTTCCGCCGGTGCCGGCGTACGCGGCGGAGCTGAACCAGGTCTGGACCAATCTGATCGACAACGCGCTCGGCGCGATGGGGGAGAAGGGCACTCTGACCGTCCGGACCGGACGCTCCGGCGACCAGCTCACGGTCGAGGTCGTCGACACCGGGTCCGGCATCCCGCCGGAGGTCCGCCCGCGCATCTTCGAGCCGTTCTTCACCACCAAGCCGGTCGGCTCCGGCACCGGGCTCGGGCTGGACATCTCGTACCGGATCGTGGTCCGCAAGCACCACGGCGACATCCGGGTGGAGAGCGTGCCCGGCAACACCACCTTCCGGGTGCTGCTGCCGCTCACCGCGGAGCACCCGCCCGCGCCCTGACCGGACACGCGGTTGGCACAGTCGTTCGACACGCCGATGACAGGCAGACACGACGCGGTCGCGGACCGTAGGCTCCCGGCGATACCGCCGCCAGAGGAGGCGCCGTGGAGTCGATGGCCCGTCAGCGTCCCCCGTCCGGCGATCCCCCGCCCCAGCGGTCGGCCGACGACGCCGCAGGTGTCCTCCCGGAGCTGGAGGACTACGCATGGATGCACCACGCCAGCGAGTTCGCGCACACCAGCTTCTGGGCGGTGGCCCGTCGGCTGCCCCGGCTGGTACGCGAGGCGGTGGCGCTGGCCTGGGCGGCCAGTCGACGGGACACGGTCGCCTCGATCGGGCTGAACGTCGCCGCCGGGGTGCTCACCACGTTCGGCCTGCTCGCCACCACCAACGTGCTGCGTGAGCTGTTCGCCGTCGGCCCGACCCCGGACCGGGTCCGGGCCGCGCTGCCGGCCCTGCTGGTGGCCGCGGTCGCCGTCTTCGCCCGTGGTGGCCTGCTGATCGCGGCGGGCTGGGCGCAGGCCCGGCTCACCCCGCAGATCAACTACGCGGTGGAGCTTCGTCTCTTCGAGACCACCACCGCCGTCGACCTGGCCGCCTTCGACGACGCCGGGTTCGCCGAGGAGATGGACCGGGCCCGCGAACGGGGGATGACCGAGGCGGCGTACATCGTGGACCACACCGTCAACCTGGTGACGGGCGTGGTCGGTCTGCTCGCCACCGCCGCGGCGGTGGCGGTGATCCAGCCGGTGCTGCTGCCCTGCCTGCTGCTCGCCGCGGTGCCGCAGGCGGTCACCGCGGTCCGGATGGCCCGCCGGCAGTACCTCGCCATGCTGGCCCGCATCAACCGACACCGGCGGATGGGGATGCTCGCCCACCTGATGGCCAACCGGCACACCGCCGCCGAGGTGCGCGTCTACCAGATGCGCGACTTTCTGCTCTCCGAGTACCGGGCGATGATGGCCGTCGAGACCCGGGCCCACCTGCGGCTGGTCCGGTCGCAGACCGGCACCCGGGTGATCGGGGCGAGCATCGCCGGGCTGGCCACCTTCGGCCTCTACGCCGTCCTCGGCGCGCTGCTGCTCGGTGGGTTGGTGGCGCTCGCCGCGGCGGCCACCGCGCTGCTCGCCCTCCAGTCCGCGCGCACCAGTCTCGGCGTCGCGGTCCTCGCCACCAACTCGCTCTACGAGGACGCCCTCTACTACCAGGACTACCGCGACTTCCTGGAGCGGGCCCGGGGTCGCGTCACGGCCGTCGGCGAGGGCCGGGTCGACGGGTTCGACGCGATCACGCTCGACCGGGTGAGCCTGCGCTATCCGGACACCGACCGGCCGGCCGTGGACGAGGTCAGCCTCACCGTGCGCCGGGGCGAGGTGGTCGCGCTGGTCGGCGAGAACGGCTCGGGCAAGACCACGCTGGCCAAGCTCATCGCCGGCCTCTACCGGCCGACCGCCGGGGCCGTGCGCTGGGACGGGGTCGACGCCGCCGAGTTGGATCCCCGGCTGCTCGGCGCGCACGTCGCGGTGATGACCCAGGAGTGGTGGAAGTTCCCGTTCACGGCGGGGCAGAACATCCGCATCGGACGGCACGACCGGGAGCCGGGGCGGCCGGGACCGACCGTCCAGGACGCCGCCCGCTCCGCCGCCGCGCACGAGATGATCGCCGGGCTGCCGTACGGCTACGACACCCTGCTCGACCGGGAGTTCAAGAACGGCCAGGACCTCTCCGGTGGGCAGTGGCAGCGGCTGGTGGCCGCGCGTGGGCTCTACCGCGACGCCGCCCTGCTGATCTGCGACGAGCCCTCGGCGGCGCTGGACGCCCGGGCCGAGCACGCGCTCTTCCAACACCTGCGCCGCCGGCCGGAACGGGCGGTCGTCCTGATCACGCACCGGCTCGCGAACGTCCGGCACGCCGACCGGATCTTCGTGATGGACCAGGGCCGCCTTCTCCAGCAGGGCAGCCACGACGAGCTGATGGCGGCCGGTGGCCTCTACCGCGAGCTCTTCGAACTGCAGGCCAGCGGCTACCTCGCCGGTTCGCCCGAGGGCGAGCCGGGTGTGCCGCGCTGACCCGTCCGACCCGGCGGCACCGGTCCGGCGTTGACTTCCAGTGCACGCGAACTCCTAGCGTGGGCGCACCGCAGCGGGTTCGCCGCGGTGCGATCGACGGCAGGGAGCACAGGCATGCGTTACCGCGTTCTCGGCGGCACCGGCATCGAGGTGAGCGTCCACGCGCTCGGCACGATGATGTTCGGCGCGGTCGGTAACCCCGACCACGACGAGTGTGTCCGGATCATCCACGCCGCCCTCGACCGCGGGATCAACCTCGTGGACACCGCGGACATGTACTCCGCCGGCGAGTCCGAAATGATCGTCGGGAAGGCGCTGCGCGGGCGCCGGGACGACGTGGTGCTCGCCACCAAGGTGCACTTCCCGATGGGGGAGGGGCGCAACCGCCGCGGCAACTCCCGACGCTGGATCATGCGCGCCGTCCAGGACAGCCTGCGCCGGCTGGGCACCGACTGGATCGACCTCTACCAGGTCCACCGCCCGGATCACACCACCGACGTCGAGGAGACCCTCGGCGCCCTCACCGACCTGGTCCGCGCCGGCACCATCCGCGCCTTCGGCTGCTCGACCTTCCCGGCGGAGGAGATCGTCGAGGCGCAGCACGTCTCCGAGCGGCGCGCGCTCGGCCGCTTCCGCACCGAGCAACCGCCGTACTCGTTGCTGGCCCGGGGCGTCGAGGCGGACGTGCTCCCGGTCAGCCGACGCTACGGCATGGGCGTTCTGACCTGGAGTCCGCTCGCGTCAGGCTTCCTCTCCGGACGCTTCCGCGACGGCCGGCCGGTCGACATGACCAGTGGGCGGGCCGCCCTCACGCCGGCCCGCTTCGACCCGGCCATCCCGGGCAACGCCGCCAAGTACCGGGCGGTCGAGGAACTGTCCGGTCTGGCCGAGCGGCTGGGCTGCACGCTGCCCGAGCTGGCGGTGGCCTTTCCCGCCGCGCATCCGGCGGTCACCTCGGTGATCATCGGACCGCGCACCATGGCCCAGCTCGACGGGCTGCTCGCCGGCGCCACGCTCACCCTCGACGACGCGGCGCTCGACCGGATCGACGAGATCGTGCCGCCCGGGGAGAACCTCTACGCCCCGGACGGCGTCTGGCGTCCACCGGCGTTGACCGATCCGGTAATGCGCCGGCGCCCGGCTGCCGAGCGCGCCGCGGCCTGACAGGTTCGCCGCAACGATCGGGGCGGGTGGCGTACGCCGCCCGCCCCTCGCACTCTTCGCCCGCCGTCCGGATGATGGACGATCCTTGTATTCCTATGGGCTAGATAGGAATATGGGCGCGTGCCGATCGGTCTGCTGCTCATCTCCCGCCGGGTCGTCGACCTGATGCGGGTCGCCTCCGGGCTCTGTACCGGCTCCGGCCGTCGGCCGGCCTGACACCACAGGCCGCGTCGGCCCTGCATCAAGAAGATCCCGCGCCGCCCGGCTCGACGCCGAGCCGCCGGCCGACCTGCGCCGGCCGAACCGGGCCCGGCCCGGTCCCGCCCGAGCCGGCCACGTCCACGGCTTGCCCGTGCCCACCGCCTCTCGCCTCCCTGCCGCCTGCGCTGCCGCATCGCGAAGGAACACTTCATGAGCCTCGACGATCCATCGTCCGCACCGCCCACCGTGTCCGAGAGCCGCTTCGCCCTCAACGAGGACTGGGCGGCCACCCTCCTCGGCCTGCTCCTGCTCGGGCTGGTCCTGCTCGGCGTCATCCCCACCGGGCTGGTGCCCTGATGAGCACCGACGCCACCCGCGCCACGGACCCGAGCGCCCCGACCGATCGCGACCCCGTGGCGGTCGACGCGACCGTCACCCCCACGACCGACCCGGCCGCCGAGGCCCGCCCCGGCGCGACCGACCCGACCGCCGCGACCCGGCTCGATCCGACGGACCAGGCCACCGAGACCCGGCCCGACCCGACCGGCCCGCCGCTCGTTCCGGCCGGCCCCCGCTCCGGCGCGTTCTGGGCCTGGACAGGGCTCGGCCTGCTGATCGTTCTCGCCCTGGCAGCGCTGACCCGCTACCTGGAACAGAACGTGCCCGTCTTCGCCGAGGGCACCGCGCTGGAGGACATCGCCGCGGCGATCGAGTATCCGGTCTACGCCATCGTGCTCGGTCTGCTCGGCAACGCGGCGGTCACGCTGTCCGGGCTGCGCGACCGGATCGCCGCCGCGTTCCGCACCGAGTTCTTCATCAAGACCGGCCTCGTCCTGCTCGGCGCCTCGATCAACCTCGCGGTCATCGCCAGTGCCGCCGGCCCCGCGATCGCCCAGGCGGTTCTGCTGATCAGCGGGGTGTTCCTGTTCACCTGGTGGCTCGCCGGCCGGCTCGGGCTGGACGACAAGCTGCGCGCGTTGCTGGCCTCCGCCGTGTCGATCTGCGGGGTCAGCGCCGCGATCGCCGCCGCCGGGGCGGTGCGCGCCCGGCGGGAGCAGTTGGCCTACGCCGCCAGCCTGGTCATCGTCTTCGCCCTGCCGTCGATCTTCATCCTGCCCTGGCTGGCCGACGTGCTCGGGCTGGAGCCGGCGGTGGCCGGTGCCTGGATCGGCGGCAACATCGACACCACGGCGGCGGTGACCGCGGCCGGGGCGCTCGCCGGCGAGGAGGCGCTGCAGATCGCCAGCATCGTCAAGGTCACCCAGAACGCGCTGATGGGCGTGGTGGCGGTGGCCCTCACCGCGTACTTCACCCTGCGGGTCGAGCGTCGCGCTGGTGCGGCCCGGCCGAAGCTGGTCGAGCTGTGGCACCGGTTCCCGAAGTTCGTGCTCGGGTTCATCGCCGCGTCGGTGATCGCCACCTGGTACCTCGACGCGGCCGGCTCGGACGGCAAGGCCACCATCGCGGTCGTCAACGACCTGCGGGTGTGGTTCCTGATCCTGGCCTTCGTGAGCATCGGCCTCGAGGTGCGGGTGACCGCGCTGCGGGAGGCCGGCTGGCGGCCGGTGGCCGTCTTCGCCAGCGCAACCGTGTTCAATCTCCTGCTCGCGCTCGGCCTGGCTTCGCTGCTGTTCCGCGACTTCGCCGCCTGATCCCGCCGGGCGCCCGGGGCCGCACGCCTCCCCGGGCGCCCGGCGGCTCCGGGCCCGCCCGCACGGCCCGCACGGCCCGCCGGGCTCGACGGTCAGCCGGCGGTCTGGGCGGCGAGGAAGTCAGCCAGCACCCGGGTGTGCGTGTCGAAGGCGAGCTCGGTCGGCTCGGTGAGCACCAGCCACTCGGTCGCCTCCTCGGTGGGCGCCGACGGCGGCAACTGCTCGGCGCGCTGCTCGGGCAGCACGCCGAAGACCATCATGGTGCCGCCGGCGGGCGCGCCGTGCACCGCGAAGAGCGTCGCGTCCTCCGCCGCGGCGAGCAGGCCGGTCTCCTCGCGCAGCTCCCGGACCAGCGCCTCGTTCCACTCCTCGCCGTACTCGATGAAGCCGCCGGGGAGGGCGAGCTGGCCCCGGGCCGGCTCGATGTCCCGGCGGACGACCACCACGCCGAGGCCGGCGGCGGTGCGCACCGGCAGAACCGCCACCGCGACCGGCAGCGGATTGCGCCAGACCGTCTGCCCACAGACCGGGCAGACCCGCGGCCAGCCGGCCGCCGCCGGGTACGCGGACCCGCAGAACGAGCAGTGGGAGTACGGCGCGCCGGTCATGCCGCAGCACGTTACCCGCGCCCCGTCCCGCGCCGCCGTTCCCGGTCATCTCGCCGGCCGACGTGGGCACTACCGCCGTGCTCTCCGGGTCGGACAGTCGGCGCGCGCCCAAGGTCGACTCGGCTTTCCGGAAGTCGGGCCATCGTGTGGCCCGGACGGCCCGACCTCCGGGAGCCCGAGTCGATCAACGCGCGGCGCACCGCGGCGCCGGGCCGAGTCCCGCCGCTCGGGCGCGCCGGGTCAGGCGGCCGGGACGCCGGTGTAGAAGGCGGTGGTGCGGTCGGTGGCGCCGCGGGCGGCCTCCGGATCGGTGCCGGCGGCGACGCTCGCCTCGCCCCAGAGCTCGCTGCTGGCCGTGATGAACCGCCGCCCCTCGTCCGAGACCGACCAGGCCTCGGCCTCCTCCGGCGAGACCCCGGAGCCGTCCCCGGCCAGGTACGAGGCGAGGCCGAGCAGGGCCAGGTCCCAGCCGACGCCGACCGCGCCCGGGCCGAACTGGGCCCACCGGTCGTCGTCCACGTGCGCGATGTGGTCGAGTTCGAAACGCGTCCGGTCGCCGTCGAGCGCGGTGAACCGGACCTCGATCCAGCTCACCTCGCCGCCGAACTCCCAGGTGGCGGCGAAGCTGTTGGGCGGGTCGCACCGCTCGACGGTGCCGCTGGCGTTGCCCTGCAACTCGTAGCGGCCGTTCAGCCGCAGGTCACCGGAGATCGGCATGAACCAGCGGGGGATGCGTTCGGCGTTGGTGCAGGCGTCCCAGACGTCCTCGAGTGGCGCGTCGTACGTCTGGCTGAGCGTGCTCACGCGGGCCTCGCCGGCCTCCAGGGTGCGGCTGCCGACCTGGCGGCGGACGCCGTTGATCTGCTCGGTCACGTCCATCATCGTTCTCCCTGTTCTTCGGTGGAGTCGGTGGATTGCTCGCGGAGTCGCCGTTCGCGCTTGCCGCGGGCGAGTTCGGTGGCCAGTGCGGCCAACGGCGGGGCCCAGAACCGGCGGAAGTGGTCGAGCCACTGGTCGACGTCGCGTAGCGGCCGCGGGTCGACCGCGTAGAGCCGCCGTGTCCCCTCCGGTCGGACGGTGGCGAAACCGTTGTCCCGCAGCACCTTGAGGTGCTGCGAGACGGCCGGTTGGGAGATGCCGAACTCGCGCTGGACCACCGCGCTGAGGGCGCCGGCGGTCGTCTCGCCCTCGGCGAGCAGTTCGAGGATCCGGCGCCGCACGGGGTCACCCAGCACATCGAAGGCGTGCACCCGAACAGTTATATCAGTCGGAGCTTAATTAAGCCAAGCGTGAAGCACCGAGCAGCTTGTCGAGGCGGATCGGCAGGTTGCGTACTCGGACACCGGTCGCGTGCCGTACCGCGTTGGCGATCGCCGCCGCCGTGCCGACGATCCCGATCTCGCCGATGCCCTTCACCCCGGACGGGTTCAGCTCCGAGTCCTCCTCCGGCACCCAGTACGCCTCGATCCGCTCGACGTCCGCGCAGCCGGTGATGTGGTACGTGGCCAGGTCGTGGTTGACCCAGTCGCCGTACCGCTCGTCGAGCACACCCTCCTCGTGCAGCGCCATGGACAGGCCCATGGTCATGCCGCCGATGAGCTGGCTCCGCGCGGTCGTCGGGTTCACCACCTGGCCGGCGGCGAAGACCCCCAACAGTCGGCTTACCCGGACCTCGCCGGTGTCCGCGTCCACTCGGACCTCGGCGAACTGTGCGCCATAGGCGTAGCGGGCCAGGGGCCGCTGGGCCCTCACCTCGTCCGCGGTGCTCGCCTCGACGGTCAGCCCGTCGGCCGGCAGCTCGCCCGAGTGGTGCGCGAGCTGGTCGCGCAACCCCTGGCAGGCGCGTACCACTGCCCAGCTCCACGACGAGGTCCCCATCGAGCCGCCGGCGACGCCGGCGGGCGGCAGATCGCTGTCGCCGACGAGGATCCGGACCCGCTCCGGCGGGACGCCGAGCGCGTCCGCGGCCACCTGCCACAGGGCCGTCCGGGCGCCGGTGCCGATGTCGGCGGCGTTGATCCTGACCAGGTGATCGCCGCCGGGAAGGGCGGTGGCGGTGGCGGCGGCGGCCCGCGCCCGGGCCGGGTAGCTGGAGCCGGCCACGCCGGTGCCGATCATCCACCGGCCCTCGCGCCGGGCGCACGGTCGCGGGTTGCGCTCGGCCCAGCCGAACCGGCGGGCGCCCTCGATGAGGCAGGCGACGAGGTTACGGCTGCTGAACGGGTGGCCCTGGTCCGGGTCGACCGCCGGATCGTTGCGAATCCGCAGCTCGACCGGGTCCACCCCGCACGCCGTGGCCAGCTCGTCCATCGCCGACTCCAGGGCGTACGCCCCCGGGCACTCGCCCGGTGCCCGCATCCAGAACGGCGTCGGCACGTCCAGCCGCACCAGGCGGTGGGTGGTGCGCCGGTGCGGACCGGCGTACATGCTGCGGGTGTAGACCGCGGTCTGCTCGGCGAATTCGGTGATCATCGAGGTCTGGCTGATCGCGTCGTGGCAGATTGCGGCGATCCGGCCGTCGGCGTCCGCGCCGAGCCGGACCCGCTGGATGGTCGGGGTGCGGTAGCCGACCGGTCCGAAGATCTGCTGGCGGGTCAGGGCGAGCCGTACCGGCCGGCCGACGTGCTGGGCGGCCATCGCGGCGAGCACCACGGCGGCCTTCGGGGATCCCTTGCTGCCGAACCCGCCGCCGACGTGTTCGTTGACCACCCGGACCGACTCCCTGGGGATCCGGAACAGCTCGGACAGCGAGACCTGCACGGGCGTCGAGCCCTGGTTGGAGTCGTGCACCAGCAGGTGCCCGTCGCGCCACTGCGCCGTGGTGGCGTGCGGCTCCATCGGGTTGTTGTGGTACGCCGGCGTCCGGTAGGTCGCGTCCACCTGCACCTCGGCGGCGGCGAACCGGGCGTCGAAGTCCCCCTCGGCGGTGTCCGTCGGATAGTTCGGGTTGACCTTGTCCGGGCGGTACAGGCCGGGGTGATCGGCGGTGAGGACCGTGCTGTGCGGCTCGGTGTCGTACTCGATCCGGACCAGCCGGGCCCCTTCCCGGGCCGCCTCGATGCTCTCCGCCATGACCACCGCGATCAGCTGGCCACGGTAGTGCACGACCGGATCCTGGAGCAGGTACAGCTCCGAGTCCACGTCCGGCGCGAGCCGGGGCGCGTTGCCGTGGTGCAGCACCGCGAGCACGCCGGGCACGGCGAGGGCCGGGTCCGGGTCTATCCGGGTGATCCGGCCGCGCACCGCGGCCGCCGGCACGGCCCACCCGTACGTCACGTCGTCCACCGGGTACTCGACGGCGTACCGCGCGGTGCCGGTGACCTTCTCCGGGCCCTCCAGGCGGGGATGCGGCTGGCCTACGGCGCCGGTGCTCATGCGCCCGCCTCGGCCAGCTCGGTCAGCGCGCGGACGGTGATGGCGCGCACCAGCGGCACCTTGAACGCGTTGTGCCGCAACGGACGGGCCGCGTTCAGCTCGGCGTCGGCGGCCAGGGCGGCCAGCTCCGGCGTGAACGGGCGGCCGCGCAGTTCCGCCTCGGCCCGGTAGGCCCGCCAGGGCCGGTGCGCCACCGCGCCGTAGGCCAGTCGTACGTCGCGCACCACGCCGGCGTCCAGCTCGAGCACCGCGGCCACCGAGCCGACGGCGAAGGCGAACGAGGCCCGGTCGCGCACCTTGAGGTACGCCGAGCGGCGCGCGGCCGGCAGCGGCGGGATCCGGACGCCGGTGATCAGCGCGCCGCGGGGGAGGGTCGTCTCCCGTTCGGGGTGCTCACCCGGTGACCGGTGTAGCTCGGTGACCGGCACCTCACGTGCTCCGCCGACCTCGACGACCTCGACGACCGCGTCCAGCGCGGCGAGCGCGACCGCCAGGTCCGACGGATGGGTGGCCACGCACTGCTCGGACCAGTCCAGGATGGCCAGGTCGCGGTTCTGCCCCTGCCGGGCCGCGCAACCGGTGCCGGGCTCGCGCTTGTTGCACGCCTTGGCGGTGTCCTGGAAGTAGACGCACCGGGTGCGCTGCAACAGGTTGCCGCCGGTGGTCGCCATGTTGCGCAGCTGGCCGGAGGCGGCGGCGAGCAGCGCGCGGGCGAGCACCGGGTAGTCCCGGCGGACCACCGGATGCGCGGCCAGGTCGCTGTTGCGGGCGGTCGCGCCGACGCGCAGCCCGCCGTCGGGCAGTTCCTCGATTCCGTCGAGCGGCAGCCGGCCCACGTCGACCAGCAGGTCGGGTCGCTGCACGCCGAGCTTCATGAGGTCCACCAGGTTGGTCCCGCCGGCCAGATAGGCCGCCTCCGGGTCCGCGCCGAGCAGCGCCACGGCCTCGGCCACGTCGGCCGGCCGGCGGTAGCGGAACGCCCTCACCGGGACGCCGCCGACTCGATCACCGCGGCGACGATGTGCGGGTACGCCGCGCACCGGCACAGGTTGCCGCTCATCCGTTCGCGGACCTCCGCCTCGGTCAGCCGTACCGGCCCGGTGAGGTCGTCGCTGACCGCGCTCGGCCAGTTCTCGGCGACCTCGTCGAGCATTCCGCGGGCCGAGCAGAGCTGCCCGGGCGTGCAGTAGCCACACTGGAACGCGTCCTGCGCGATGAATGCCTCCTGCAACGGGGAGAGCCCGTTCGGACCGGCCAGCCCCTCCACGGTGAGCACCGAGCAGCCGTCCAGGGTGACCGCGAAGATCAGGCAGCTCTTCACCCGCCGGCCGTCGAGCAGCACCGTGCAGGAGCCGCACTGACCGTGGTCGCAGCCTTTCTTCGCGCCGATCAGGCCCAGCTTCTCGCGCAGCGCGTCGAGCAGCGTGGTGCGATTGTCCAGGGTCAGCTCGCGCCGGGTGCCGTTGACGGTGAGGGCGACCCGGGACGAGCGCTCGTCGTCGGCCGTCGCGGCGTTCCCGGTCCCCTCCTGCACCGGTTCATAGTAGCTTTACCGGGTCTAAGCGGGAGAAATCCGGCATGACGTTCCCGGAAGGGGGAGGCCGGGTGCGGGACGAGAGTGTCGCGGGTCTGCTGCTCGCGGCCGGGGCCGGCCGCCGGTTCGGTCGCCCGAAGGCGCTGGTCGAGTACCGCGGCGAGCCGCTGGTGCGACGGGCGGTGCGGCTGCTGCGGGCTGGTGGCTGCGCGCCGGTACACGTGGTGGTGGGCGCCGGCGCCGACGAACTGCCGGCGCTGCCCGATGTCGAGCTGGTCCACAACCCCGACTGGCAGCGGGGGATGGGCCTCTCCCTGCGCGGCGGCCTGGCCTCGATGCCCGAGTGGGTGGCCGCCGCCGTGGTGGTACTGGTCGACCAGCCGCTGCTCAGCCCGGCCGCGGTACGACGGGTCCGGGCCGCGCACGCCGCCGGCGCCACCGTCGCGACGGCCACCTACGCCGGCCGGCCCGGGCACCCCGTGCTGCTGGGCCGCGCCAGCTGGCCGCTGCTGGACCGTTACGCCACCGGCGACCGGGGCGCGCGCGACCTGCTACGGGCCCGCCCCGACCTGGTCGTCCGGGTGCCCTGCGACGACGCCGGCCACCCCCTCGACCTGGACACTCCGCACGACCTGGCGCGCGCCACCGCCCTCCCCGGCGATCATGCAGTCGTGGTGCCTACCGAAAGCCGCGAATGAGGCTGGGTCAGGCACCACAACTGCATGATCAACCGGGATGGGGAGGGGGTCAGCGGCGCCACTTCTGGTTGGCGCTGCCGGTGCAGTCCCAGATCTGGAGGCGGGTGCCGTCGGCGGAGCTCATTCCGGTGGCGTCGAGGCACTTGTTGGCCTGGGGATTGACGATGTCACCGGCGGCGGAGAAGACCCAGCGCTGCGCCCCGCTGCCGTTGCAGTCCCAGAGCTGGACCCTGGTCCCGTTCGCGGTACCGCCGCTGGCCACGTCGAGGCACTTGCCCAGTGCCCGCACCGAACCGTCGCCGGCCCAGGTCCAGCGCTGCGCGGCGGTGCCGTTGCAGGTCCAGAGCTGCACCGCGGTGCCGTTGGCGCTGTTGGCCCCGGCCACGTCGACACACTTGTTGCCGATGCCGACGATCGGCGCGCCGGTGCCGCCTCCGCCGCCGGTGTCCCAGGCCTGCACCCGGACGTAGTCGACCGTCATCGTCTGCGGGAAGACCGTGCTCCCGTCGGGCGAGCCGGGCCAGTTACCGCCGACCGCGACGTTCATGATCATGAAGAACGGGTGGTCGAAGACCCAGCGGTTGCCGCGCAGGTCGGCCGGGGTCTTGCGGGAGTACTGCACGCCGTCGAGGTACCAGGTGATCGAGTCCGGCGCCCAGTCGATGGTGTAGGTGTGGAACGCGTCGGCGAGCGCCTGGCCGCCGGGCAGCGAGGTCTGGGCGCCGACCGCGTTGCCGCCCGAGTAACCCGGCCCGTGCAGCGTGCCGTGCACGGTGGACGGCTCGTAGCCGACGTTCTCCATGATGTCGATCTCGCCCCGGTCGGGCCAGTTGTTGCTGCTGGTGCCGAGCATCCAGAAGGCCGGCCAGATCCCCTGTCCTCGGGGAATCTTGATGCGCGCCTCGAACCGCCCGTACGCCTGGGCGAACGTGCCCGAGGTGAGCAGCCGGGCCGAGGTGTACTGGCAGCTGCCGTACCAGCAGGAGAAGTTGCTCGGGTTCTCCCGCCGTGCGGTGATCACTAGATTGCCGTTACCGTCCAGCGCCGCGTTGCGGGTGCTGTTGGTGTAGTACTGCAGCTCGTTGTTGCCCCAGCCGCCGCCACCGATGTCGTAGCGCCACTTGCTGGCGTCCGGCGCTGAGCCGGCCGCGCCGTTGAAGTCGTCGGACCAGGTCACCGCGCCGGGCGCGGCCGCGGCGGGGGCCTCGGTGGTCGCGGTGAGCGCGACGCTGAGCCCCACGCCGGCGATGGCGAGCGCGGCGATGGCGCGAATTCTGCGCACGGGAAGCCTCCCTGCGGTCTCGGATTGTCCCCGGACCTCGGCCCCGCCTCGGCGTACCAACCGGATGAGAAACTGTGAAGACACCGGGGAGATTGACGTTCAACAATCTATTCACCGGTTTGAACGGTGTCAAGAGAGCGCTCTCCGGCCTCCCGGGTCGCCGGGTCTAGCGGCGCCGCCCACCGACGAGTCGCCCGAGCGGGCCGGCGCGCAGGCCCTCGCTGGTGAGCGCGTGATAGGCGATCATGACGATGATGCCGACCAGTCCGAGCACGGGATCGACGAACCAGCCGAGCAGGCCGGCCAGCCCGTAGAGGAGCAGCCCGGTGATCGGGCGGGCGCGCTGCGCGCGGGCGTGCGCGACGTCGACGCCGGACGCCAGCAGCGCCGGGTGGCGGTGCAGATAGCCGAAGAAGAGCAGCCAGGGCGCGGACATCAGGGCCGCCGACGCGGCGTACAGCGCGACGGCCGCCCGCTGGTCGGCGGTGTCGCCTTCGGCGAACGCGGAGGCCAGCACCGCCGTGGGGAACGGGATGATCACCGCGCCGAAGAGGATGCCGAGGTTGATCCAGTTGAGCGCCAGGGTGGTCCCGCGGATCAGTCGCAGCAGCGCGTGGTGGTTGAGCCAGATCACTCCGATGTAGGCGAAGGAGACCACGAACGCCAGGTAGGACGGGCCCTCGTGGCCGAGCGCGGCCAGCAGGTCGCCGTGGTGGTATTCCGGTACCCGCAGCTCCAGCACCAGCAACGTGATGACGATGGCGAACACCCCGTCGCTGAACGCCTTCACCCGGTCGGTCTCGGACATCCCGAGCCCGCCGTCAGGCGGCCCGGGCTCCTTCGCTGCGGCCATGGCGGCAGGCTATCCGCCGCGACGGCCACGGGTGGTGCATTGTCCGATTCGGACGGCGCGTCGCCACACCGGTGTCGAACAGATGGGGCGCGTGGGCACAGGATACTGTGTATTATACCGAGTATGCTAACTCGGAGTGAGGGAAGGTGAGCATCCGCCACGCCATGTTGGCGCTGCTCACCGAGGCACCGAAGTACGGTCTGCAGCTCCGCCAGGAGTTCGAGGCGCGCACCGGCGAGGTCTGGCCGCTGAACGTCGGACAGGTCTACACCACCCTGCAACGCCTGGAGCGTGAGGGACACGTCGAGTCCGACGACGCCGAACGTGACGGCGCGCAGAAGCGCTACCGGCTCACCGCCGACGGCGAGCGGGAGCTGCACAGTTGGCTACGCACACCCCCGCAGGCCGGGCCACCACCCCGCGACGAACTCGTCATAAAGGTGCAGGTGGCGATGCGGCTGCCCAAGGTGGACGTGCACGAGATCCTGCAGGCCCACCGCCGGCGGACCGTCGAGGAGATGCAGCGCTACACCCACCTCAAGGCCGACGCGGAGCCCGAGGACCTCGGCCTCGGTCTGGTCGTCGACGCCGAACTGTTCCGGCTCGAGGCGGTCGTCCGCTGGCTCGACGCGGCCGACGCCCGCCTGCGCAACCTGCCGCCCACGCCCGTCGCCGCTGGCCCCACGCCGGACGCCGAGGGTGCCGCCGGCGCAGCCGCCGGGAAACGTGCCACCCACTCGCCCGGCCAGGCCCGCGCGGCGGGAGCCCGACGATGAGCCCGGTGCTCAGCCTGCGGCAGGTGTCCAAGGTGTACGGCCACCCCACCGCCCCCGTGCATGCCCTACGCGCCGTCGACCTCGACGTCGACGCCGGTGAGCTGGTCGCCGTCATGGGCCCGAGCGGCTCGGGCAAGAGCACCCTGCTGACCATCGCCGGAACCCTGGAGGAGCCCAGCTCCGGTCAGGTGACGATCTGCGGGTCCGACCTGTCGACGCTCTCCGCGGACGCCACCGCCGGGCTTCGTCGCCGCTCGCTCGGCTTCGTCTTCCAGGACCTGAACCTGCTCGCCGGCCTCTCCGCCGTCGAGAACGTGGCCCTGCCGCTCGAGCTCGACGGCCTGGCCGCACGTCCGGCGCGGGCCGCCGCGCTGCGGGTGCTGGCGGAACTGGGGCTGACTGATCGGGCCGCCCACTTTCCGGACGATCTCTCCGGCGGTGAACGTCAGCGGGTGGCGATAGCCCGGGCCGTGGTGGGCGACCGCCGGCTGCTGCTCGCCGACGAGCCGACCGGCGCCCTCGACGCGGCCAGCGGCGAGGGCGTCATGCGGATGCTCCGCGCGGCGTGCAAGCGGGGAATCGCCGGGGTGATGGTGACCCACGACGCCCAGCTCGCCTCGTGGGCGGACCGGGTGATCTTCATTCGCGACGGTCGGGTGGTCGACCAGACCGCACCGCCGGCCAGCCCCGACGCTCTGCTCACCCCGGACGCGACGTCGTGACCCCTTCGCTGAGGACGCCCCGAGCCCCGTCGGCCAGGCCCGCTGGTGGCGGGTTCCCGGCCCGTCGCGCGGTGATTCGCTGGGCGGTACGGCTGTTCCGCCGGGAGTGGCGCCAGCAACTGCTGGCCATCACCCTGATCACTGTCGCCGTCGTCGGCACCACCTTCGGCGCCGCGGCGACCTGGAACCTGGCGGCGTCGAGCGACGCGGCCTTCGGCCGAGCCGACCAGCTCATGCGGTTCTCCGGCGACGACCCGGCCACCGGCGCCCGCATCGCCGCCGCCCGGGAGTGGTTCGGCACCATCGACGTGATCGGACACCGACACGTGCAGGTGCCGGGCCGGTTCGACCCGGTCGACGTCCGGGCGCAGGACCCGGCCGGCGCGTACGGCGGACCGATGCTCGACCTGCGGCAGGGGCGTTACCCGGACGCGGCCGGCGAGGTGGCGGTGACCGATGGGGTGTCGCGGGCCCTGCGCGCCGAGATCGGCGCCCGGGTGCGGCTCGGCGACCGCGACCACCTCGTCGTCGGCGTGGTGGAGAACCCGGAGAACCTCGCCGACGAGTTCGCCCTCACCGACGTGGCGCACGCCGACGCACCGCAGTCCGTCACCGTGCTCGTCGCGGGCGACCGGAGCAGACTCGACGCCTTCCGGCAGACCATCGACGGACCCGTGGTGCGGGAGTCCCGGCCAGCCGCGGGCCGGACCGCGCTCACCGTCGCGGCGCTCGCGCTCGCCGCCGTCGGCCTGTTGCTGGTGTCGCTCGTGGCCGCCGCCGGGTTCGTGGTGCTCGCGCAGCGCCGACTGCGCCAGCTCGGCATGCTGGCGGCGATGGGCGCGACCCGCCGGCACCTGCGGCTGGTGGTGCTCGCCAACGGCGCCGCCGTGGGCGCGGTCGCGGCGATCTGCGGCACCGCCGGCGGTATCGTCGCCTGGCTGTTCACGGCCGGGTTCGTGGAGACCGCCGCCGGGCACCGGATCGACCGGTTGGACCTGCCCTGGGCGACGATCGGGGCGGGCATGCTGCTGGCCGTGGCCGCCGCGACCGCCGCCGCGTGGTGGCCGGCGCGGGCGGTCGCCCGTACGCCGATCATGAGTGCCCTGTCGGCCCGGCCACCGACGCCGCCGCCGGCACGGCGGACAGCCCTGGCCGCGCCGGTGTTGCTCGCGGCGGGCCTCACCGCGCTCGTGCTCTCCAACGGGTCGAACCCGCCGCTCGTGGTCGCCGGCAGCGTCTGCACCGCGCTCGGCGTCCTCTTCGTCGGCCCGCTGGCCATCCCGGCGTTGGCCGCGCTGCGCGGCCGCCTGCCGGTAGCGTCCCGGCTCGCCCTGGCCGATCTGGTCCGGTACCGGGCGCGTAGTGGTGTGGCGCTCGCCGCGATCAGCCTTGCGGTCGGCATTTCCGCGGCGGTCGTGGTGGGCTCCGCCGCCGCGGAGCACCGCGCTCGCGAGGCGGCCGGGCTGGGCAATCTCGCCGAGAGTCAGCTGCTGATCCGGATCGGCCAGCCCGTCCCGGTGATCCCGGAACGCACCCCGGCGCAGCTCGCTGGCCTCGACGCCGGCACCGGCACGATCGCGGCGGCCATCGGCGCGTCCACCGTCATCCCGCTGGACATGGCGGTGGTGGCTGACTACACCGATCCCGGTCAGGAGGGGGGACCGACCGGCCACCCGGCCGTCGAGATCGGTGCCCCGGCCCCGCCCGGCGGCTCGACCACGTCACACCCGCTCTATGTCGCGAATCCCGGGCTGCTGGGGCTGCACGGCTTGGACGCCGCGGCGGTCGGTGCCGACGTCGACGTGCTCACCACCCGCACCGGGCAGCTCGAACTGGTGAACATCCCCGCCCGCGGGGTCCGGCCGACGGTTCGGACGCTGCCCGCGCTCGACTACTCCTCGATGCCGGCTTCGCTCATCACCACCGGCGCGCTCGACCGGCACGGCTGGCAGCCCGCGCGGGTCGGCTGGTTCCTGGCGACCGACCACCCGCTGACGGAGGGGGAGTTGGCCGCGGCGCAGGACCTGGCCGCCGGGGTCGGGCTCACCGTCGAGTCGCGCCGGGAACAGTCGTCGCTGACGGCGCTGCGGACGGGCGCGACGGCGGTCGGGGTGCTGCTCGCTCTCGGTGTCCTGGCGACGACCGTCGGGCTGATCCGGGGTGAGGCGGCGGCCGACCTGCGGACCCTGACCGCGACCGGCGCGCCGCGGCGGGTACGCCGCACGTTGACCGCCACCACGGCCGGCGCGCTCGCCCTGCTCGGTGCCGTCCTGGGGGTGGCCGGTGCCTACCTGGCCATGGTCGGCGCGCTGCATCGCGACCTTGACCCGCTCGGCTCGGTGCCCGTCGCGCATCTCGCCGCGACGACCGGCGGGCTGCCGCTGCTGGCCGCCGCCGCCGGTTGGCTGCTCGCCGGCCGCCTGCCGGCGTCGTTCGCCCGTCGCGTCCTGGACTGAGCCGTCCGACGAGCGGGTTCGGGCCCTGGGTGCCGCCCGGCGCGGCACCCAGGGATCCCGGGCCCCGTCGGCCCGCTCTCAGGCCACCGGCGCGGCGGCTCCGGTCGCACCGGAGAGCCGCTGGTGGGCACGGATCAGCTCGGCGTAGCGGTAGCCGCTGGCCTTGACCGTCCGCCGCTGGGTGGCGTAGTCCACGTGCACCAGGCCGAAGCGCTTGTCGTAGCCGTACGCCCACTCGAAGTTGTCGAGCAGCGACCAGACGAAGTAGCCGGCGAGCGGGACTCCCCGGGCGACCGCGGCGGCGCAGGCGGCCAGGTGCTGCTCCAGGTGGTCGGTGCGCTCCTTGTCCTCCACGGCGCCCTCCGCGGTGACCTCGTCATGCCACGCGGAGCCGCTCTCGGTGACAATGATCTTCCCGGGCCGGTACTCCTCGCTGACCGCGACCAGCAGTTGCTCCAGCCCGGCGGGGTACATCTCCCAGCCCATCGCCGTCTCCACCGAGCCGGGCACCGGCACCTGCCGGGCGTGCGGCGGCGGACCGGCCGGATCGTCGGTCACCACCTGGCGGAAGTAGTAGTTCACCCCGAGGAAGTCGGTGGGCGTGGCGATTACCGCCAGGTCGTCGCCGCGCACCGGCGGCTCGACGCCGTACGTCTCGACCATGTCGGCGGGGTAGCCGCGACCGTGCACCGGGTCCAGCCACCAGCGGTTGACGTGACCGTCCATCCGCCGGGCCGCCGCCACGTCCTCCGGCCGGTCCGACGCCGGCTCGATCGGGCTGAGGTTGAGCACCAACCCGACCGAGGCGGGTAGGGTCGCGTTGGCCCGCACCGCCTGGGTGGCCAGCCCGTGTCCGAGCAGCGTGTGGTGCGAGGTGTGTACCGCCCGGGTGAGATCCCGGTCGCCGGGGGCCATCCGGCCCTCCAGGTGTCCGATCCAGGAGACGCAGAGCGGCTCGTTGACCGTGTTCCAGTCGCTGACCCGGTCGCCGAGGCGGGCGGCGACGACCGCGGCGTAGTCGGCGAACGCCTCGGCGGTGGAGCGCTGCGGCCAGCCGCCCGCGTCCTGCAGGGCCTGCGGCAGGTCCCAGTGGTAGAGCGTGACGAACGGCCGGATGCCGTCGGCCAGCAGGCGGTCGACCAGCCGGTCGTAGAAGTCGAGCCCGGCGGCGTTCACCTGGCCGACGCCCTGGGGCAGCACCCGCGGCCAGGCCACCGAGAACCGGTACGCGTCGACCCCGAGGCGGCGCAGCAGCGTCATGTCCTCCGGCCAGCGGTGGTAGTGGTCGCAGGCGACCGCGCCGGTGTCGCCGTTGTCGACGTTGCCGGGGATCGCCGAGAAGGTGTCCCAGATGGACGGCGATCGCCCGTCGGCGTCGACGGCACCCTCGATCTGGTACGCCGCGGTGGCGACACCCCAGAGGAAGTCGGGCGGCAGCTTGGACAGGTCCGGCACGGGTTGGTTCTCCTTAGCGGTGGAATTGCTCACTTGACCGCGCCGGCGGTCAGGCCGGCGACGAAGTAGCGCTGCAGCGCCAGGAAGCCGGCGACGACGGGCACGCTGACCACCAGCGAGGCAGCCATCACCTGGTTCCAGTAGACGTTGAACTGGGTGGAGTAGCCCTGCAGGCCGACCGCGAGGGTGCGGCTGCCCTCGTCGGTCATCACCGAGGCGAAGAGCACCTCGCCCCAGGCGGTCATGAAGGCGTACACGGTGACCGCGACGACGCCCGGGACGGCGGCCGGCAGGATCACCCGGAACAGGGTCCGGAACGGGCCGGCGCCGTCGACCTGGGCCGCCTCGTCCAGCCCACGGGGGATGGAGTCGAAGTAGCCGACCAGCATCCAGATCGAGAACGGCAGCGAGAAGGTCAGGTACGTGATGACCAGCCCGGTACGGCTGGCGTACAGCTCGATCCCGGTGGCGTTGCCGAGGTTGACGTAGATGAGGAAGAGCGGCAGCAGGAAGAGGATGCCGGGGAACATCTGGGTGGAGAGCACGGTCACCGAGAAGATCCCGCGGCCGCGGAACCGGTAGCGGCTCACCGCGAACGCGGCGAAGATCGCCACCGCCACCGAGCAGACCGCGGCGATGCTCGACACGATCAGGCTGTTCACCAGATAGCGGGCCAGCGGCACCGTGCTCCACATGTCGATGAACGGCTGCAACGTCGGCCGGCTCGGCCACCAGGTGAAGCCGTTCTGCACGTCCTGCAACGGCTTGGCCGCCGAGGTGACCATCACGTAGAGCGGGATGACGACGAAGAGGGTGAGCAGGGTCAGCACGATCCGCCGGCCCCAGCGCTCACCGGCGGTCTCACGCATGGTCCCTCCGGCGGTTCGTGATCAGCAGGTAGCCGGCCGAGACGACCAGCAGGAACAGCAGCAGCGCCACCGACATCGCCGAGCCCGACCCGAAGTCCCAGGTCTTGAAGGAGCTGCGGTAGATGTGGATGGAGATCAGGTCGGCCTGCTCCGGGGCGGAGCCGCCGAAGAGCACGTACGGGGTGTTGAAGTCGTTGAACGTCCAGAGGAAGAGCACCAGCAGCAGGACCAGGTTGACCGGCCGCAGCATCGGCAGGGTGACCGAGCGCAGCCGCCGCCAGAACCCGGCGCCGTCGATCGCCGCCGCCTCGTACATCTCGCCCGGGACGTTCTGCAGCCCGGCCATCAGGCAGAGGAACGCGAACGGCCAGTTCCGCCAGACCGACACCACCAGCAGCGACCAGAAGCTGTTGTCGCCGATCAGCCAGAACGGGCGCTCGTTCAGCAGCCCGAGCTGGTCGACCAGGACGTGGTTGACCAGGCCGGTGTCGCGCTGGAGCAGGAAGCTCCAGGTGATGACGGCGGTGTAGACCGGCAGCGCGTACGGGGTGAGGAAGAGCGCCCGCAGGATCGCCCGGCCCCGGAACGGCCGTTGCAGGACGACCGCGCCGGCCATCCCGAGCAGCCAGGCCAGCCCCACCGACAGCAGGGTGTAGACCAGCGTGATCCAGAACGAGTGCAGCAGCTCGCGGCCGGCGGCGCTGTTGAAGTCGAGCGTCGCCCGGTAGTTCTCCAGCCCGACGAACGGGGCGGTGGACCAGTTGCGGATCTGGAACTGGGTCAGCTCCAGCATGCTCATCCAGACCCCGACGACCATCGGGATCACGTGGATGGCGAGTTCCAGCACGATGGCCGGGGCGAGCAGCAGGTACGGCAGGAGCGAGCGCCGGGGGCGGCGGGGCCGCCGGGGCCGGTCGGGCGGTGTCGCGGCCCCGGGTTCGCGCCGGCGAGCCGCGCCCGGCGCGGTGGTGCTGGTTGCCATCAGGGTCCTTTCGAAGGTGGTGGCCGCGGCCGGGCCGGTCGAGCGCCCGGCCGCGGCCACCGATGACGCCAGGTCAGCGCATCTTCTGCTGCGCGTCGGTCAGCTTCTTCTTCACGGACTCCTCGGTGACCGGCTTGCCGCCGGCCGCGTCGGCGAAGAGCTCCTTGATGGCGGTGCCGACGAGGGTCTCGAACGTGCTCTCGTCCGGCACCTGGGGCAGCGGGGCGGCGGTGGTGCCCAGGGTCTCCTGGATCACCTTCTGCTCCGGGGCGGTGAACGCCGGGTCGGAGCCGGCGGTCTTCACCGCGGGCAGCGAGCCGTACGTCTTGTTGAGGATGGTCTGCTCCTCGTCGCTGGTCATGAACTTCACGAAGCTCAGCGACCCGTCCTTGTTCTTGGTGTGCTTGAAGATCGCCATGTTGATGCCGGCGACCATGCTGTTGACCTTCTTGCCGCCGGCCGGCGGGCTGGCCAGGAACGGCACCGGCGCGATGCCGTACGCGTCGGCGGCCATGTTCTGCGTCTTCAGGTTGGAACCGGCGGACTGCCAGAGCAGCATGGCGGCCTTGCCGTTGGCGAAGTCGGAGACCGACTGGTTCTGCGCGTACTCGGCGTTGCTCGGGTTGGTGATCTTGTCCGCGGCCATGAAGTCGACGTACCGCTTGATCGCCGCGACGTTCTGCGGGGTGTCGAAGGTCGGCTTGCCGGCCGAGTCGAACCACTCACCGCCGTACTGCTGGCTGAAGGTGAACGCGTGGTGGGCGTTCTCCGACGGGTTGGCCCCCTCGATCGCCAGGCCCCACTTGCCGCCGGTGGTCAGCTTCTTGCCGTACTCGGCGAGCTGCTCCCAGGTGGTCGGCGGCGCCGTGATGCCGGCGTCGGCGAACGCCTTCTTGTTGTAGTACAGGCTGTACGCCATGCTGTAGAGCGGCACGGCGGCCGGCGGCTTGCCGGGGGCACCGGCGGCGGCGAGCGCGGCGGGCACGATCCGGTCCTTGCCACCGACGGCCTGCAGGGTGGCGTCGTCGAACTCGACCAGCGCGCCGGTGGCCTGCAGCGATGCCGACCAGGTGTTGCCGATGTTCACCACGTCCGGGCCCTGGCCCGAGGTGGCGGCGGCGAGCAGCCGGTTGAGCAGGTCCGACCAGGGGACCACCTCAAGGTTGACCTTGATGCCGGTCTGCTTCTCGAACTTGTCCAGCTCCGGCTGGAGGGTGGCCTTGTCGGCCTCCAGGCTGGCGCCCTGGTTGCTGGCCCAGTAGGTAAGCGTCTTGGCGGAGCCGGCGTCGTCGCCGGAGCCGCCGCACGCGCTCAGCGTGGTGGCCGCCAGGACGGCGGCGGCGAATATCCCGAGGTGTCGTCTCGTCGACACGATCAGCCCTTCCGGTGCAGTGGTGGAGGTCCGCCGGCGCTGCCGTCGAAGGGGTGGGGGCGACGGGGTGGCCGGCCGGGGCGGACGGAGTTCCGGGTGGCGTCGGCGGGAGTCCACCGGCGTTTCCCGGGAGTTATATCACGGCTTAATGAATGTCGTCATTAAAGTAGTTGTCCAGTGGGTCGTCAAGCACGGGGCGGTTACAGTGCCTCGGACGACCGACGGGATCGAGGTGACGAGTGGAGCTGGCGCGAGCCACCAACCGGAGCGTCCGGCTGCGCAACCGGTCCGCCCTGCTGACCAAGCTCTTCCTCGACGGTCCGCTGACCCGGCAGGACCTGGTCCGCAGCACGGGCCTGAGCCAGCCGGCCGTGAGCAACGTGGTGGGCGACCTGATCGAGGAGGGGCTGGTCGTCGAGGCCGGCGCCGCCGAATCCGATGGCGGTCGGCCCAGCATGATGCTGCGGGTCGCGCCCCGGTTCGCGTTCGTGATCGGGGTGGACGTGGGGGAGACCCGGGTCCGGGTCGAGCTCTTCGACTTCGTGATGACCCTGTTGGCCAGCGTGGAGTACCCGCTCGACCCGGCCCGGACCGAGCCGGCCGTGGTCGCCGGGCACGTGCTGGCCGGGATCGACGCGGTGACCGGCGAGGCCGGTGTCGCCCCGGCCGACGTGCTCGGCGTCGGGATCGGGGTCTCCGGAGTGGTCGAGCAGGGCGCGCAGGCGGTGGTGCACGCGCAGGCCCTCGGCTGGGACCGGGTGCCGCTGGAGCGGTTGATCAGCGCCGGGACCGACCTGCCGCTGCACATCGACAACGGCGCCAAGACGCTCGGCCAGGCCGAGATGTGGTTCGGTGCCGGCCGGGGCACCCGGCACGCGGTCTTCGCCCTGGTCGGCTCGGGGGTCGGGGCGGCCGTGGTGGCCGGCGGCGTCACCTACCGGGGCGCGTCCAGCAGCGCGGGGGAGTGGGGGCACACCACCCTGGTCTACGGCGGCCGACCGTGCCGGTGCGGCGCCCGTGGCTGCCTGGAGGCGTACGTCGGCGCGGAGGCGATCATCGAGCGTTACCGGGAGGCGCGCCGGGGCCGCCCGGTGCCCGGCGAGGACGAGGAGTCCCAGGTGGCCGCCCTGCTCGACGCCGCGGCGACGTCGGCCACCGCCCGTCGGGTGCTCGACGAGACGGCCGCCTACCTGGGCGCCGGGGTGGCCAACCTGATCAACCTGTTCAACCCGGAGCGGGTGGTGCTGGGCGGCTGGACGGCGATGGCTCTCGGTGAGCTGCTGCCCGCGGTCCGCGAGGCCGCCGGCCGGCAGGCGCTGCGCCAGCCGTACGAGCAGGCCTCGATCGAGTTGTGCCGGCTCGGCGTGGACGCGGTCGCGCTCGGCGCAGCCACCCTGCCCATCGCCCGGTTCCTCGGCGACGGCGGCGTGCGCCGCTGACCGCGGTGTCATCGCCGTCGGGTCCGAGGTGGGCGAGGGCGTCGTCGCCCGCTGTCGAACTGCTCCAGATATGAACATCCCCGCCTGCCTCTTCGCCCACCGCGCCGGTGAGGTCGGCGAGCTCGGCCGCGGTGGTGTTCGTTGCCGTGCGTCGGAGGAAGCGGGAGCGGACGGGCAGGGGGCAGGGGCAGGGGCAGGATATCTGGAGCAGTTCGACAGCTCCGGCGACCCCGTGGTCCCGCGAGGTCGCCCGCCGGTGGAAGGCGCGGTACGACGGGACGGACCGTCCATGACCGACCTTCGGGATAAATAACAGTGTTATAGATCGATGTCTTGACGACGCCGCAACCCCGCCGTAACACTCCTACGAGAGCGCTCTCCGACCCGCGGCACCGCCCCCGGCGGCACCACCCGGCGCCCCGTGGTCGTGCTCGAACCCCTTCCCGTCGCGCCCGGCGTCCGCAGCCCCCTATCGACAGGCAAAGTCATGACATCACCCGCAATATCCGTACGCTCGGCAAGGCGCCGACGCCCCGCGGTCCGGCGCCTGCTCATCGGGTTGACCGTGGCCCTGGTCGCTGCGCTCAGCCCGGCCGTCGCGGCGCCGGCACAGGCCGCCCCGACGCTGCTGTCGCAGGGCCGCCCGGCCACCGCGTCGTCCACCGAGAACGCCGGCACCCCGGCCGCCGCCGCGGTGGACGGCAACACCGGCACCCGCTGGTCCAGCGCGTTCAGTGACCCGCAGTGGCTCCAGGTCGACCTGGGCGCCCGGGCCACCCTCAGCCAGGTGACCCTGGTCTGGGAGGGCGCCTACGCCCGCGCGTTCCAGCTGCAGACCTCCGACGACGGGGCCAGCTGGACCACCATCTGGTCGACCACCACCGGCGTCGGCGGCACGCAGAACATCAGCGTCACCGGCGCCGGCCGCTACGTGCGGATGAACGGCACCGCCCGGGGCAGCGCCTACGGCTACTCGCTCTGGGAGTTCCAGGTCTACGGCGAGACCGGCGGCACCACCCCGACCTGCGGCAGCACCAACGCCGCCCAGGGCCGGCCTGCCACCGCCTCCTCCACCGAGAGCGCCGCGCTGGCGGCCTCGGCGGCGGTGGACGGCAACACCGGCACCCGCTGGGCCAGCGTGGCCAGCGACCCGCAGTGGCTCCGGGTCGACCTGGGCAGCACCCAGTCGATCTGCCGGGTGGTGCTGAACTGGGAGGCCGCCTACGCCCGCGCGTTCCAGGTGCAGACCTCCGCCGACGGCTCCGCCTGGACGACGATCTACAGCACCACCACCGGCACCGGCGGCACGCAGACCCTCGACGTCAGCGGCAGCGGCCGGTACATCCGGATGAACGGCACGGCCCGGGGCACCGCGTACGGCTACTCGCTCTGGGAGTTTCAGGTGAACACCACCGGCGGCGGGACCGTGGACCCGGTGCCACCGACCGACCCGCGCAACCCGAACCTCGGGCCGAACACCTTCGTCTTCGACCCGAGCACCCCGACGTCGACCATCCAGAGCCGGCTGAACACCCTCTTCGCCCAGCAGGAGCAGAACCAGTTCGGCCCGCAGCGCTACGCGGTGCTCTTCAAGCCGGGCACCTACACCGCCGACGTCAACCTCGGCTTCTTCACCCAGGTCGCCGGGCTCGGCATGAGCCCGGACGACGTGAACCTCAACGGGCACGTCCGGGTCGAGGCGTTCTGGATGGGCGGCAACGCCACCCAGAACTTCTGGCGCGCCGCCGAGAACCTGTCGGTCACCCTGCCCGCCGGGGTGAGCGTGGAGCGGTGGGCGGTGTCGCAGGCCGCGCCGTACCGCCGGATGCACCTGCGCGGTGCGCAGAACCAGATCCAGCTCTGGAACGGCGGCGACGGCTGGTCCAGCGGCGGCCTGATGGCCGACACCCGCATCGACGGCCTGGTCGTCTCCGGCTCGCAGCAGCAGTGGTACTCGCGCAACAGCGAGTTCGGCAACGGCTGGACCGGCTCGGTGTGGAACATGGTCTTCCAGGGCGTGACCGGTGCGCCGCCACCGAGCTTCCCCAACCCGTCGCACACCGTCATCGCGCAGACCCCGCAGGTGCGGGAGAAGCCATTCCTCTACGTCGACGGCACCGGTGAGTACCGGGTCTTCGTACCCGCGCTGCGCACCAACTCCACCGGCACCAGCTGGTACGGCAAGACCCCGGCCGGCTCGTCCATCTCGCTGTCACAGTTCTACGTGGTGCAGCAGGGCACCAGCGCGGCCACCATCAACGCGGCCCTGGCCCAGGGCAAGCACCTGCTCTTCACCCCCGGCGTGCACCGCGTCACCGAGCCGATCCAGGTCAACCGCCCCGACACCGTGATCCTCGGCCTCGGCCTGGCCACCATCCAGGCCGACAACGGCAGCGTGGGCATGCGGGTGGCCGACGTGGACGGAGTGAAGGTGGCCGGCATTATGTTCGAGGCCGGTACGACGAACTCGCCGGTGCTGATGGAGGTCGGCCCGGCCGGCTCGGCGGCGAGCCACGCCGCGAACCCGACCTCGCTGCACGACGTGTTCTTCCGCATCGGCGGGCCGCACGTCGGCAAGGCCACCAACACGCTGACCGTCAACAGCGACAACGTGATCGGCGACCACATGTGGCTGTGGCGGGCCGACCACGCCGCCGCCGGCGTACCCACCGGGTGGACGCTGAACACCGCCGACACCGGCCTGACCGTCAACGGCGACAACGTGACCATGTACGGCCTCTTCGTCGAGCACTACCAGAAGTACCAGACCGTCTGGAACGGCAACGGCGGCCGGACGTACTTCTACCAGAACGAGATGCCGTACGACCCGCCGAACCAGGCGGCCTGGATGAACGGCGCGACCCGGGGCTACGCCGCGTACAAGGTGGCCGACGGGGTGACCAGTCACCAGGCCTGGGGCACCGGCAGCTACTGCTACTTCAACGTCAACCCGGCGGTGGTCGCCGACCGGGCCTTCGAGGTGCCGACCAATCCGAACGTGCGGTTCACCAACATGGTGACCGTGTCGCTCGGCGGTGTCGGCACCATCAACCGGGTGATCAACAACACCGGCGGGACGGCGAACGCCGCCAACCAGCAGGTGTATCTGACCACCTACCCGTAACCAGCGCACCGAACCGACGGGTCCGGCCGGGCGTCGCGGCCGGGCCCGTCGGCCGTGCGTCCGGCGCCCGGCCCGACGCAGGGCCGGCCGGCCGCGCCGCTCGGCCGGCAAGCGTCGGGTACGCGACTGCGCCGGTGCGCCGACGATGATCGCCAGGCAGGTGTGCGGGCATCGACGGTCCTATACTGTGCGTACCGGTCGTGGAACCCGTGAGCGGAGGCGGGCGTGCCACTCTTCTTCCTGAGCTACGCCCAAGACGACAACCGCAACGGTCACGTGCAGGACTTCTTCAACCACCTCCGCGACGCCGTCGCCGGCCTGGCCGGCGTCGGTTGGGACGAGGCCGGGTTCATCGACGGTCAGATGCCGCTCGGCACCACCTGGTCGCAGGAGCTGGCCGACGCGCTCTCCAGCAGCGCCTGCCTGATCGCGCTCACCTCACCGCACTACGTGGTCAGCGACTACTGTGGACGGGAGTTCCGGGTCTTCGCCGACCGCATCGACGAGCACGAGCGGCAGTTCGAGGTACGCCCACCGGCGCTGGTGCCGATCCGCTGGATCCCCTGCGACCGCCTGCCGCGGGTGATCACCGGCTTCCAGTACCGCAACTTCCTGGCCGACTCCGTCTATGCCGAGGACGGCCTGCTCACCCTCAAGCAGCGCCACCGTCACCACGACAAATACCACGACTTCGTCGACGCGCTGGCCAAGCACATCGTGCGTACCGCCAGGGCGCACACCCTGCACCGGCCCGCGCAGCGACCGGTGCTGGCGAAGGTGACCAGCGCCTTCGACGAGCCGGCGCAGCCCCGGGCGGAGGCCGGCCCGCTCCCGGCCAGCCACACCCCGCGGGCGACGAGCGTCCGGCACGTCCACTTCGTGCTCGCCGCCGGCAGCTCGGCGGAGCTGGTCGGCACCCGTCCCGGCGCGGAGGACCGCTACGGCGCGGTGGCCCGGGACTGGCGGCCCTACCAACCGGAGCTCCCGGTGCCGATCGGCAGCTGGGCCGGCGCCATCGCCACCACCAAACGCTACGGCTGGACGGTCGAGGACGCCACCGACCTCGCCGCGGTGCGGGAGTGGGCCCGTGAGCACAACCAGATCGTCGTGCTCGTGGTAGACGTCTGGTCCGCCGACCTGCCCCGCTACCAGCTCACCCTGATGAGCCACGACCGCGAGGTCGACTCGGTCGCGCCGGTGCTGGTGCCCTGGACGGCGGCCGACGACGACGCCGCCGGTGGCAACCGGCGGATGTGGGACACCCTGGCCCGGATCCTGCCGCACCACGTGCTGCGCAACGACCGGGAGGTGTGGCGCACGGAGATCCCCAGCTCGGCGCGGTTCCAGGAGGAGCTGGAGGACGTGCTGGTGGTGGCGCAGGGCCGGATCTACCGCACGGGCACGGTCTACCAGGAGCCGCCCTCCGACGGCCCCGGGCAACGCCCGATCCTCGAAGGTCCCTAGGGGAGGCAGGCCATGGCGGGAAACGAGGCGGCACGCGGCCAGATCGTCACGTTCTACTCGTACAAGGGTGGCACCGGGCGGACGATGGCGCTGGCCAACATGGCCTGGATCCTGGCCAGTCAGGGTCTGCAGGTGCTGGTGGTCGACTGGGATCTCGAGTCGCCCGGTCTGCACCGCTACTTCCACCCGTTCCTGAGGGACAAGGAGCTGCGGGCCACCCCCGGTGTGATCGAGATGATCTGGGATTACTCGGTCGCCACCATGCAGCGCAACCGGGACGAGGACTCCCAGGAGCTGCTCGCCGGGCACGCGAAGATCCAGCGGCGGGCGGTCTCGCTGAACTGGGAGTTCAGCCACGGCGGTGTGATCGACTTCGTGGCCGCCGGCCAGCAGGACTCGGCGTACTCGCGGCTGGTGAGCACCTTCGACTGGGCCAACTTCTACGAGCGGCAGGGCGGCGCGGCCTTCATCGACGCCGTCCGCGCCCAGATGCGCACCGAGTACGACGTCGTCCTGGTCGACAGCCGCACCGGGCTGAGCGACGTGGCCGGCATCTGCACCGTGCAGCTGCCCGACATCGTGGTCAACTGCTTCACCATGTCCACCCAGAGCATCCGCGGCGCGGCGGCGGTGGCCCGCTCGATCCGGTCGCAACGGCCGGAGGATCCGCCGCTGCTGCTGCCGGTGCCGATGCGGGTGGAGGACGCCGAGCTGCGCAAGCTGGAGACCGGGCGCGACCTGCTCCGGGCCGAGTTCGCGTCGTTCCTCGACCACCTCTCCGACGCCGCCGCCGCACGCTACTGGAACACCATCGAGGTGCCCTACCGGACCTTCTACGCCTACGAGGAGATCCTCGCCGCGTTCGGTGACCGCCCCGAGCAGGGCGGCACCCTGCTCGCCGCGTACGAGCAGCTCACCTCGGTGGTCACCAGCGGGCGGGTGACCCGGCTGGAGCCGATGCCGGAGGAGGACCGGCGCCGCCAGCTGGCCGAGTTCGAACGCTCCCGGCTCAGCGCCGAGCAGAGCGTGCTGGTCGGCTACGCCGCGGCCGACCGGCTCTGGGCGGAGTGGATCGGCGACCAGTTGGAGGAGGCCGGGCTGCGAGTCGACCGGCGCGCGCTGGACGTGCCGCTGGGTGCCGGCGGCCGGGCCGAGCTGGACCGCGCGGTCGGCGCCGCCAGTCGGGTGCTCGCCGTGCTCACCCGGCACTTCGCCGCCACCCCACTCGCCGCCGACACCTGGAAACTCGCCGCCAGCCGGGATCAGATCACCGGCGGTGGGGTGCTGGTGCCGCTGCGGGTGGACGAGGCGCGGCTGGCCGCGCCGTACAGCGATCGGGCGCCGGTCGACCTGACCGACGTGGACCCCGCGACGGCGCGGGCCCGGCTGCTGGAGGTGGCCGGCGCGCCGGTGGTCGCCGGCGGCGGTCGCCCGGTCGGGCGCTTCCCGGTGGTGTTCCCCCCGGTGTGGAACGTCCGCCAGCACGGCACCCCGTTCGTCGGCCGGTCCGGGCAGCTCGAGGCGCTGCGCGACCGGTTGACCGCGTCGCCCGACGCCGGCATGCAGGTCATCCACGGTCTCGGCGGGGTCGGCAAGACCCAGCTCGCCGCCGAGTACGCGCTGCGCTTCGCCCGCGACTACGACCTGGTCTGGTGGATCCCGGCCGACAGCGAGGAGCGGATCCGTGGCGGCCTGGCCGACCTCGCCGAGGCGATGGGCCTGAGCGTGGGCGGTGGGGGCGAGGCGGTCCGGCGGGTGCTCGACGCGCTGCGCCGGGGCGGCGCCGACCGGCGCTGGCTGATTGTGCTCGACAATGCCGACGAACCGACCCGGGCCACCCGCGCGCTGATCCCGCAGGGCCCGGGGCACGTGCTGCTCACCACCCGCGACCAGAGCTGGAGCGAGCACGCCACCGCGACCGAGCTGACCGTCTTCGACCGGGCGGAGAGCGTGCAGCTGCTGCGCGACCGGGTACGCGGCCTCACCGACGACGAGGCCACCCAGGTGGCCGAGAAGCTCGGCGACCTGCCGCTCGCGGTCGAGCAGGGCGCGGCGTACCTGCGGGCCACCGCGCTGCCGGTCGAGCAGTACCTCGCCTCGCTGGACACCCCCGGCCTGCTGCGCATCCTGGAGGGGCGACAGTCCGCCGGTTACTCCAAGGCGCTGGCCGCGACCTGGCTGGTCACCCTCGGGCAGCTGCGACAGGAGAAGCCGGCCGCCGCGCGCCTGCTGGAACTCTGCTCCTTCTACGCGCCGGAGCCGATCCCGGTCGCCATGCTCACCGGCGAACGGTTCGCCGCCTTCATGGCGCCGTTCGACCCGACACTGACCGACCCGATCCTGCAGGGCCTGGTCACCGGCGAGCTGGGCCGCTACGGGCTGGCCCAGGTTGACGCGGAGAACAACACCGTGCGCATCCACCGGCTGGTCCAGTTGGTCATCCAGGACCAGCTCGACGACCCGGAGGAGGCCCGGTTGCAGGCCCAGCTGCTGCTCGCCGCGGCCAGCCCGCGCGACCCGGACAAGCCGGCGAACTGGCAGCGGTACGCCGAGCTGTGGCCGCACGTCCGCCCGTCCGGGCTGCACGCCTCGACCGCCGACGAGGCCCGCCAACTGGTCGCCGACACCGTGCGCTACCTCTACCGCCGCGGCGACTACGAGACCAGCCGGGCGCTCGCCGAGGACGCGCTGGCCCACTGGCGCGACACCGACGAGGACGATCCGACCACCCTGCGGATGCGGTTCCACCTGGCCAACGTGCTGCGCGCGCAGAGCCACTTCGACCTGGCGTACGCCATCGACCAGGACGTCTACGAGCGGCAGCGGCGGATCTTCGGCGAGGACCACCTCTACACCCTGATGACCGCCCGCAGCCTCGGCGCGGACCTGCGCGCCCAGGGTCGCTACCACGACGCGGAGGCGCGGGACCGGCTCACGCTCGAGCTGAGCATCCGCAGCTTCGGCGAGGACAGCGGCCGCACCCTCACCGCGGAGAACAACCTGGCGGTGTCGCTGCGGCTGGTCGGGGACTTCCGCGGCGCCGTACAGCTCGACCAGCACATCCACGAGCGCCGGCGGGACCGGTTCGGCGAGGAGGACCCGTCCACCCTCGCCTCGGCCAGCAACTACGGCCGAGGGCTGCGGGACACCGGCGAGTTGTGGCGCTCGCACTCCGTGCTGCACCGCACCTACGCCGTCCAGCAGAAGGTCATCGGCCCCGACCATCCGGAGACCCTGCGTACCGCCAAGGACCTGGCGCTCACCCTGCGCCAGCTCGGCCGGTTCGCCGACGCGCACCGGCTGATCGAGCGGACGGTGGTGCGCTACCAGCGCACCCTCGGCGGTGACCACGCCGACACCCTGTCCGCGGAGATGGCGCTGTCCACCACCTGGTCGGCGGTGGGTGACAACCAGACCGCCGTGCGGATGGCCCGGCGGCTGCGCGACGGCTACAACGAGGTGCTCGGCGAGACACACGCGATCACCCTCGCCTGCCTGAACAACCTCGCTGTCCTGCTGCGCAAGCAGGGCGACCACCTCCAGGCCCGGGAGCTCGCCGAGCGGGTCCGCGACGAGCTGCTGGCCAGCCTCGGCGAGCGGCACCCGCACACCCTGCTGGCCACCCTCAACCTGGCCAACGACCTGTTCGCCCTCGGCGACCGGGAGTCCGCCCTGTTGCTCGACACCACCGCCTACGTGGAGCTGACCCGGGCGCTCGGCGCCGACCACCCGGACACCCTCTCCGCCTCGGTCAACCTGGCGCTGAGCCGGCTGGCCAGTGAGAGCGAGGCGGACGCCGGCCGGGCCCTCTACGACGACGCGTACGGGCAGTTGGTGCAGGCCTTCGGCGGGGACAATCCGCGGGTGGTGCAGGCCCGGCAGCGTGAGCGCTCCAACGCCTACATCGAACCGGCCCTGCTCTGACCCGGGTTGCCACGTCGGGCGTGCCGGGGAACTGCGGTCAACCGGCGTCGGGCACGGTGGTTCCGGCTAGCCAGGCGGCCAGGGCGAGCGGGTCGGCGTCGGGCAGCGCCCGGCAGAGCGCGCGGACCAGATCGGGCCGGCTGGTCAGGGCCCGGGCCGCTGCCGGCTGCCCGCCGCGCCGGGCGGCAAGGGCCAGCCCCACCCAGGCGTCCACGTCCCCGGGGTCGGCGGTCAACCGTTTGCGGTAGCCGGGCAGCGCGTCCGCCGGCTGGCCCGCGGCGTACGCCTGGTCGGTCGGGTCCGACTCGGACGGATCGCCGGACGGGCCGAGCAGCCGACGCCGGACCGCTGCCTCCGGGCCGCTGCCGGTGGTCAGCGCCGGCCGGGCGGCAGCGGGCGTCACCGTCGCCGTCGACCGGCCCGCCGGCCGGGGGCGGCCCCGCCGCCAGGCCTCGGCCAGCCGGTGCACGTCGTCGGGGTCCGGGGTCAGGTTGGTCAGGCCCCAGCGCAGGGCGCCGCCGTCGGCCACGTCCTGCACGGCCGCCTCGACCCGAGCGTCCACCGGGGAGTCACCCGGGTCCTGCCACCGGCGCAGGGTGGCGGCCATGCCGGCGACGAAGGCCCGCCCCGCCCCGGTCAGCTCGGCGCAGCCGGTCAACTGCCCGACCGCCCGGGCGGTCTGCTCCCGCCAGTACGCGTACTCGAACGCGGCGCTGACCCCCTCGTGCCGGCGGCAGCGCCACACCTCGGCGACCCCCAGGTGCGCGTACGCGCCCTGGAGCAGAGCGCCGACCGGGCGCGGGTCGAGCCGCCACGGTGCCCGGTAGCGGGGCGGCCCGCCGGTGCCGTGCAACGACAACAGGTCGAGCAGCGCACCGAGCTTGGTGTGCTGGAGTTCGTGCACCAGCAGCAGCGCCAGGGTCTGCGGGTCGGCCGGCACGGAGAGCGCGATGGCGCCCAGCGCGTTCCGGCTGGTGGCGCTGACCGGGTTGCCCGACGGCGGGGGCTCCAGCGGCACCAGCGAGCGCAGCAGGATGCCGAGCCCGTCGGCGTGCTCGGGCAGGTGGGCACTGATCCACTCCCACGCCTGGCCGGTCAACCGGGTCAGCCGGCCCGCCGCCGCGTCGTCCAGTCGGGACGCCGACGGCCGGTGGTACTGCTGCCGCCACGGATCCTGGTCGTCGAGGAGCACCTCGCGTGCCCCGCCGAGGGGAATCCGCCGGGCGGGCGACCACTCGCCGTCCACGTCGACCCGGACGCTCCGGCTGCCGGCCGCCGCGACCAGCTCGACGTCGCGAACCGGGTCGCGTTCGGCTCGGGTTGCGGCGTCGGCGCGGACCGACAGGCTGTCCGCCGTGCCGCGGAGGCACACGACGCCGGGGACGAGGCCGGCCGCCGCGCCGAGGGTGGGCAGCAGCAGTGTGCCGTCCGGGCAGGACAGGGCCAGTTCGAAGGTCAGCCCGGCCCGGACGGCTGCCGCGGCGGAGAGCGTGGCCAGGTAGCCGGCGTCCGCGCTGCCGCCGAGCGCCGCGCGGGCCCAGCCGGCGGCCGGCGGGTGGGCCAGCACCTCGGCCACCGCGGCCGGGTCGGTCTCTTCGGCCTGGGTGAGCAGGGCCAGGCTCAGCCTGACCAGCGGCTGGTCGACGGCGGCCCGGGCGGCGGCGACGGTCAGCAGCCGGCGCCGGCCGAGCTGCCCACCGCGCAGCACGTCGAGGGTGGTCGTGTCGCCGTGGCCGGCGGCCAGCCCGGCCAGCTGCCCGGGCGAGAGCACGGCCACCGGCTACCGCCCGGCCGGCACCCGCGCCGGCCGCGCAGTGTCCGGCGTGCCACCGGGCGTCTGCGCCCTGCCCGGCGTGCCGCCGTCCGGCCGCGCCCTGCCCGACGTGCCGCCGGCCGTCGGCGGGCCATTGCCCGCCGCGCCGCTCGCCGGGGTGAGGACGGGCGGCGCGATCCGCCGGTGCAGCGCGTCGACGTCGGCGGCGACCACGGAGCGCACGTGCCGGATCAGCCGGTACAGGTCCGGGCAGTAGACCGACGGGTGGGCGAAGCCGGCGCCGGCGCGGAAGCGGTGCGCGTAGAGGCCGCCGCCGCAGGCGCTGACCACCGGGCAGGCCCGGCAGGTCGCGGCGAGCGCGGCCGGGCCGGTCGGTCGGCCGGCCAGCGACGGATGCCGCAGCGCCTCGTCGAAGGAGTGCCGGAAGACGTCGTAGCCGGTGCGCATCGACTCCTCGGCGGTGGTCTTCAGCGTGTCGGTGCCCTCGATGGTGCCGTCGGTCTCGATCGTCATGACGTCCGGCTCCGCCCCGCCGAGCGCCTGCGTACCGCTGCGACCGCCGAGCACCAGCGCGATCAGCGACTCGAACAGCCGAATGCCGGTGCGCCGGGGCGTCTCGCGGTACCAGCGGTCGAAGACGGCGATCAGCCACTCGCCGTACGGGGCGTCCGTGCCGCCCGGGCGGCGCCCCGGTGGGGGCTGCGACCAGTTGCCGTGCGGCAGCAGCAGGTCCAGCCGGGGCGGGGCGAACTCCAGCAGCGCCTCGTAGACCCGGACCGGATCGTTGGCCAGGTCGACCGTGCAGAGCAGCCCCGCGTAGCGGGCTCGATGCTCGGGGCGGGCCAGCAGCCGCAGCGCCGTCGCCACCTCGGCGTGACTGCCCCGCCCGTCGGCGTGCCGGCGGTGCCGGTCGTTGGCGGCCGGATCGCCGTCCAGGCTCACCCCGACGTCGACCCGGTGGGTGCGGAAGAGGTCGAGGAAGGTCTCGTCGAGCAACAGCCCGTTGGTCTGCACCCCGACGTCCAGGCTGGTGCCGGCGGGCATCGCGGTGCGCAACGTCCGTACCGTCCGGTCGATCACCGTCGGCCCGGCCAGCAGCGGCTCCCCGCCGTGCAGCACGACCCGGACCCGCTCGGTGCGGTGCCGCGCGACGTGCGCGGCCAGCCGGTCGGCGACCCGGTCGACGGTGCCCGGCCCGATCACCCGGGGTCGTTCCCGCCACCCCTGGTCGGCGTTGCGGTAGACGTAGCAGTGGTCGCACGCGAGGTTGCAGCGGCTGTGCAGCTTGAGCACGAGCTGGCGTACCCGGGGCGCCGGGCCCACGTCGGAGCCTGCCGGCGTGTGGGCGGCACGGTCAGGGCCGGGCCGGGTGGCCGACGGCAGCGCGTCGGCGGGCATGGTCAGAAGCTCGACTCGAACGCCGACACGTCGCCGGGTCGGCCCGGGTCGTCACCGGTGACGAGGGTGCCCAGCACGTGGGCGAGCACGCCGTCACCGGCACCGGCCAGCAGATCGGCGAGGGGCACGTCGCCGAGCTGCACCAGCGCGGTGCCGGGGCTCACCGGCGCGGGCAGCTGGTCGTGGTCAGCCACCGTGGACCGTTCCACGGTCGGTGCTCCGCACCTGGGTCAGCGCTGCGCTCACTCCGCCTTTCTACACCATCGGAGCCGGCCCGGACGGCTCGACACCGCAGCCCCACCGACCCGCGCCCGCACGGTCATCCGCTGTGCCGGCGCGGCCGGCCCGCCGCGGTGTCGATCTCACCAACGGCCGGAAATTCCCGGGCCGGGCCTGTCGATTCCGGCCGGCGGCGTTCGTGTGGAGGATGAGAGGTCGGCGAGGGCCGGCCGCCGTGCGAGGAGGAAGACATGGCGCAGTACCTGCTCAGCATCTACGAGCCCGTGGGCGACGGGCTGCCCGACCCGGAGTTCCTGGACGGGGTGATGCGCGAGCTCGGGGTGATCCGTGAGGAGCTGGCGGCCGCCGGGTCGTGGGTTTTCGGTCAGGGCCTGCACGCGCCGGAGACGGCCACCGTGCTTCGCCCGCGCGGCGGCGAGGTGTTCGTCACGGACGGGCCGTTCGTCGAGGGCAAGGAGTACCTCGGCGGGTTCACCATCATCGACGTGCCGGATCTCGACGCGGCGCTGGAGTGGGGCCGGCGGTACGCGCGGGCCACCACCCTGCCCATCGAGGTGCGCCCGTTCCAGGGCTGAGCTGTGGGTGACCGCGAGCCGGCGGACGTGGCGGCGGTGTTCCGCGCCGAGTACGGCCGGGCGGTCGCCGTGCTGACCCGCCTCCTCGGCGACCTCGACCTCGCCGAGGAGGCGGTCCAGGAGGCGTTCACCGTGGCGGTGCGGCGGTGGCCGCGGACCGGGCTGCCGCCCAGCCCGGCGGGCTGGATCATCACCACGGCCCGCAACCGGGCCATCGACCGGCTGCGCCGGGAGGCGTCCCGGGCCGAACGGCACACCCAGGCGGCCCTCCTGCACGCCCCGACCACGCCCGTCGAGGAGGGACCGGTGCGCGACGACCGGCTGCGTCTGATCTTCACCTGCTGCCACCCGGCGCTCGCCCCGGCGGCCCGGGTGGCGTTGACCCTGCGGCTGCTCGGCGGGTTGAGCACCGCCGAGATCGCCCGCGCCTTCCTGGTGCCCGAGTCCACCATGGCGCAGCGCCTGGTCCGGGCCAAGGCCAAGATCCGGGCGGCCCGGATCCCGTACCGGGTGCCGCGCGACGCCGACCTGCCGGAGCGGCTGCACACCGTGCTCGCCGTGCTCTATCTGATCTTCACCGAGGGGCACACCGCCAGCTCGGGGCGGCGGCTGGTTCGCGACGAGCTGTGCGCGGAGGCGATCCGGCTGGCCCGGCTGCTGGTCGAGCTGATGCCGGACGAGCCCGAGGCGCTCGGGCTGCTCGCCCTGATGCTGCTGACCGAGGCGCGGCGCGGCGCGCGTACCACCGACGAGGGCAACCTGGTGCCGCTGCCGGAGCAGGACCGCGGCCGCTGGGACCGCGAGCTGGTCGTCGAGGGGCAGGCACTGGTCCGCCGCTGTCTGCGGCGCGACCGGCCCGGCCCGTACCAGATCCAGGCCGCGATCGCCGCGGTGCACAGCGACGCGGCGCGGCTCGCGGAGACCGACTGGGGTCAGATCCTCCAGCTGTACGACCAGTTGACGGCGCTCGACGCCGGGCCGGTGGTGGCGCTGAACCGGGCGGTGGCGCTGGCCGAGGTGGCCGGCCCGGCGGCGGCGCTGGCCGCCGTGGAGCCGCTGGACCTGGCCGACTATCACGTGTTCCACGCGGTCCGCGCCGACCTGCTGGTCCGGCTCGGTCGGTTCGCGGAGGCCGCCGCCGCGTACCGGACGGCCGCCGCCGCGACGCTGAACGCGGCCGAGCGGGCCTTCCTGACGGCCCGGGCGCGGCGGCTGGGCTGATCCGGCCCGGCCCGATCGCGGCGGCGTTTGCCGGTCGGGGCGGCGGGAACGCGGGTGGCGCCGGAGTGCGGCGCCCGGGGCGCCGCCCGACGAAACGGACGCCGACGCAGATGACCTACCGGCCGACAGTCGCCACCGCGGTGCCCGACCTGACCACGCTGACCCTCGGCGTGGAGGAGGAGTTCCTGCTGCTCGACCCCGAGACGGGCGAGAACCTGCCGGTCGCCGACCGGGTGCTGACCGCGCTGCCCGGCCCGGCCCGGGACCAGAGCCGGCAGGAGTTCCGGCACAGCATGGTCGAGATGGTCACCCCGGTCACCGCCGACCTGGCCGAACTGCGCGCCCAGCTGGTGGCCCTGCGCCGCTCCGCCGCCGACGCGGCCGAGGCGGCCGGGGCCCGGCTGGTCGCGGTCGGCGCGACGCCGCTGCGCGAGCCGCACCGGACGGTGCCGGACAAACCGCGGTACCACGCCATGTCCCGCCGATACGGGCCCGTGGCGCACGACCCCGCGGTCTGCGGCTGTCACG
Source organism: Micromonospora sp. NPDC051006 (assembly GCF_044456245.1). Lineage (NCBI taxonomy): Bacteria > Bacillati > Actinomycetota > Actinomycetes > Micromonosporales > Micromonosporaceae > Micromonospora > Micromonospora sp. NPDC051006. Next base: position 14,494 of record NZ_JBITFP010000035.1, on the reverse strand, counting down.
TGCACGTCGGAGTGCCCGACCGCGAACTGGCCGTGCAGGTCTGCAACCACCTGCGGCCCTGGCTGCCGGTGGTGCAGGCGATCACCACCAACTCGCCGCTGCACGACGGCGCCGACACCGGGCACGCCAGCTGGCGGGGGATGCAGCTCGAGCGCTGGCCGAGCATCGGCCCCACCCCGTACTTCGCCTCCGCCACCGACTACGACCGCACGGTGGACGAGCTGATCGCCGCCGGCATCATGCTCGACGCCGCGATGGTCTACTGGTACGCCCGGCCGTCCGCGGCCTATCCGACGGTGGAGATCCGGGTCGGTGACGTCTGCCCGACCGTCGACGACACCGTGCTCGTCGCCGCGCTGGTGCGCGCGCTGGTCGCCACGGTGCTCGACGACGTGCGGGCCGGGATCCTCGCCCCGCCCGTGCGCGACTGCCTGGTCTCCGCCGCGCACTGGCGGGCCGCCCACGACGGCCTGGACGGTGACCTGATCGACCTGCGCGCCGGCGGCGCCCGGCCGGCCTGGGCGCTGGTCGACGAGCTCTTCGCCACCGTCACCCCCGCGCTGGTCCGCCACGGCGACCTGGTGTACGTGGTCGCCCAGCTGGCCCGGCTGCGGGACGAGGGCACCGGCGCGACCCGGCAACGCCGCATCCTCGAGCGCACCGGCGACCTGCGCGCCGTCCTCGCCGACCTCGCCGCCCAGACCCGCGGCTGACGCACGCCTCGTCGCCCCGGCACGCCGGCCGGTCAGTCAGCGGATGCCGTGTGCCTGGAGCCAGATCTCCAGCAGGCCGAGCTGCCAGAGTTTGTTGCTACCGGCCGCCGCCGCGGCCCGGTCCGGCTCGGCGAGCAGGTGCGCGACGTACTCCTGGCGGAACAGGCCACGCTCGCGGGCCGCCGGCGCCTGCAACGCCTCGGCGACCAGCTCGCGCACTGGACCGTCCACGTTGCGCAGCGCCGGCACCGGGAAGTAGCCCTTTCGCCGGTCGATCACCTCGGCCGGCAGCACCTCCCGGGCCACCTCCTTGAGCACCCCCTTGCCGCCCTGGCTCACCTTGTGCTCCGGCGGGCACTGCGCGGCCAGGGCCACCAGGTCCTGGTCCAGGAAGGGGGTGCGCACCTCCAACCCCCAGGCCATGCTCATGCTGTCCACCCGCTTGACCGGGTCGTCGGGGAGCATCAGGTGGGTGTCCAGCCGCAGCACCGCGTCGAGCGCGGTCTGCGCTCCCGGGGCGGCCAGGTGCGCGTCGAGCAGCTCCCGGCTGGCGTCGTGCTCCAGCGCGTACGCCGGGCCGACGACCTGGTTCAGCTCGGCGTGGTCCCGGTCGAAGAACGCGTCGGCGAACTCCGCCGCGGCGGCCTCGCGGGCCACCCGGGCCAGCGGCTGGTGGTAGCCGTAGCCGGCGAAGACCTCGTCGGCGCCCTGCCCGGACTGGGCCACCTTGACGTGCTGGGCCACCTGCTCGGAGAGCAGGTGGAAGGCGACCACGTCGTGGCTGCCCATCGGCTCGGTCATGGCCAGCACGGTCCGGCGTACCGCCGGCACCAGGTCGTCGTCGGCCAGCCGGATGCGTTGGTGGTCGGTGTCGAAGGCCCGCGCGACGAGGTCCGAGTAGTGGAACTCGTCGCCGGACTCGTCGCCGCGGCTGTCGAAGCCGATGCTGAACGTGCGCAGGTGCCGCTGCCCGGCCTCGGCGAGCAGCGCCACGATCAGGCTGGAGTCCAGCCCGCCGGAGAGCAGCACGCCGACCGGGACGTCGGCGACCAGCCGTCGGCGTACGGCGGTGCGCAGCGCGTCCCCGACGGCCGCCTGCCATTCGCGGGCGTCCCGGCCGGCGTGGGCCGGCTCCCGGACGTACTCCGGCTGCCAGTACACCTCGTCGCGGCTGCGCCCGTCGGCCCCGACGATCCGCATCGTGGCGGGCGGCAGCTTGCGTATCCCACGCAGGATGGTCTGGGGCGCCGGCACGATCGAGTGCCAGGAGAGGTAGTGGTGCAGGGCCACCGGGTCGATGCCGGTGTCCACGTCACCGGCGCGCAGCAGCGCCGGCAGGCTGGAGGCGAACCGGAGCCGGCCGGGGGACTCGGCGAGGTAGAGCGGCTTGATGCCGAGCCGGTCCCGGGCCAGCACCAGCCGCCGCCGGGCCTGGTCGACCAGCGCGAACGCGAACATGCCGACCAGGTGGTCGACGAAGCGTTCACCCCACTCGGCGTAGGCCACCAGGATCACCTCGGTGTCGCTGGTGGAGTGGAAGGTGTAGCCGGCCTCCCGTAGCTCCTCGCGCAGCTGCGGGTAGTTGTAGATGCAGCCGTTGAAGACCAGCGCGAGCCCCAGGTCCGCGCGGACCATCGGCTGGGCGCCGGCCTCGGAGAGGTCGATGATGGTCAGCCGGCGGTGCCCGAGGGTGATCCAGCCGTCATTCCACAGCCCTTCGCCGTCCGGGCCCCGCGATCGCATCGCCTCGGTCATCCGGGTCACCGCCGCGGCGTCCGGGGTCGACCCGTCGAACCGGGCCTCGCCGGTGACGCCGCACATCAGCGCCGCCGGTGGGTCACAGGGGTCAGCACAGGCACCGCGGTTCCCTCCCGTCACGCACCGGTCCCGTCGATCGGACGGGCGGCTCGGCTACCCGCAGCGGGGTTGCGCAAACCCGACGCCGCGGCGTGCGGGTCGGTGCCGCGGCGGCTCAGCCGCGCAGAGTACGCAGGATCCGGGCGAGCTGTTCCCGGTCGGCCGGGTCGAGGTCGGCGAAGAACCGGTCCGCCTCGGCATGCCGGGCGTCCCGGATGGCCGAGGCCGTCCGGGCGCCCTCTGCGGTGAGCGCGACCAGGGTGGCGCGCCGGTCGTTCGGATCGGGTCGGCGCTCCACCAGACCCCGGGCCTGCAGGTCGTCGACCACCTCGGTGGCCGAGCGGGCAGCGATGCGCAGGTGCTCGGCGAGCGAGCCGGGCCGCAGCACGCCGTGCCGGGCCAGGACGCCGAGCGCGCGGGCCTGGCTGGGGGTGACGTCCCACGGCTCCAGCGACTCCCGGGTGCGGTGGCGCAGTCGGCGGGCCACCCCCCAGAAGGCTTCGGCCAGGGTCTCGTCGTCGCCGTCCGCCTCGATCACGGGGAATACCGTAGCAGCAGATACGGTTGTTCCCTCATGATGAGGTAACCTCAGCAATGCCCCCGACGAAGGCAGGTACCCCTCTTGGAGCCCACCCCCCACGGCCGCGACCGCGGCCCCCGTACCGTCAGTGCCGACGAGAAGGCGCAGGCCCGGCAGGTCTCGCTGCGTCGCGTGGCCGGGCTGTTCTCCCCGCACCGAGGCGCGCTGGGCGCGGTCACCGCGATCATCGTGGCCTCCTCGATCGTCGCGATGGCCTCGCCGTTCCTGCTCCGGCACGTGATCGACCAGGCCCTGCCGGCGCGTGACGTGACCCTGCTGGTCTGGCTGGTCCTCGGCATGGTCGCGGTGGCGGCGGTGACCGCCGTGCTCGGCGTGGTGCAGACCTGGATCTCGACCCGGGTCGGCCAAGAGGTCATGCACCGGCTGCGCACCGACGTCTTCACCCACCTCCAGCGCCAGTCGCTGGGCTTCTTCACCCGCACCCGCACCGGCGAGGTGCAGTCCCGCATCACCAACGACATCGGCGGCATGCAGTCGGTGGTCACCTCCACCGCCACCGCCGTCGCGGCCAACCTGACCACGGTGGTCGCGACCGCCGCCGCCATGGTGGCGCTGTCCTGGCGGCTCTCCCTGGTCTCCCTGGTCATCCTGCCGCCGGCGATCTGGCTGACCCGCCGGGTGGCCCGCCTGCGCCGGGACATCACCGCCCGACGCCAGCGCGAACTCGCCGACCTCAACGTCACCGTGGAGGAGGGACTGTCGATCAGCGGCGTACGGCTGGCCAAGACGTTGGGCACCGGTCCGGCCCTGATCGAGCGGTTCACCAGCTCCTCCGCCCGCCTGGTCGACCTGGAGCTGCGCAGCGAGCTGGCCGGACGCTGGCGGATGGCCTCGATGAGCATCCTCTTCGCCGCCATTCCGGCGGTCATCTACCTCAGCGCCGGCCTGCCCGGCACCGCCGGCACGCTCAGCATCGGCACCCTGGTCGCCTTCACCGCCCTGCAGAACGGGCTGTTCCGTCCGCTGATGGGCCTGCTCAACGTGGGCGTCTCGCTGACCGCCTCGCTCGCGCTCTTCGCCCGGATCTTCGAGTACCTGGACCTGCCGATCGAGGTGGCCGACCCGAGCGACCCGGTCCGGCTCGACCCCCGCCGCGTGCGCGGCCACCTGCGCCTGGAGGAGGTCACCTTCAGCTACCCGGGCAGTGACACCGCCGCGGTCGCCGGGGTGAGCCTGGACGTGCCCGCCGGCAGCAGCCTGGCCCTGGTCGGCGAGACCGGCTCCGGCAAGAGCACCCTCGCCGCGCTGGTCAGCCGGCTGCACGATCCGGACAGTGGCCGGATCACCGTCGACGGAGTCGACCTGCGCGACCTGTCCCTGGCCGACCTGGCCGCGATCGTCGGCGTGGTCAGTCAGGAGACCTACCTGCTGCACACCACCGTGCGAGAGAATCTGCGCTACGCCCGGCCGGACGCCACCGACGCCGAGATCGAGGCCGCCGCGCGCGCCGCGCAGATCCACGACCTGATCGCCGGTCTGCCCGACGGCTACGACACGATGGTCGGCTCGCGCGGGCACCGGTTCTCCGGCGGCGAGCAGCAGCGGTTGGCCATCGCCCGTACGCTGCTGCGCGATCCGCGGGTGCTGATCCTCGACGAGGCGACCAGCGCCCTGGACACCGAGACCGAACGGGCCGTGCAGCGGGCGTTCGACGCGCTCGCCGAGGGGCGGACCACCGTCACCATCGCGCACCGGCTCTCCACCGTGCGCGGCGCCGACCAGATCGCGGTGCTCGACCACGGCCGGATCGCCGAGTGCGGCACCCACGACAACCTGATCGACCGCAACGGTCGCTACGCGACCCTGGCCGCCTGAGCTTCGTGGCGCCGCCCCGGCTGCCTCGACGGCGTGGAGCACCACGACTCGACCGCCCGCCGGGCTCGGACGCCGGAATGAATGATGGCCGCGGGGAAGCCCCGCGGCCATCATTCCGCTCAGTTCGGGGTTGCGCCTCAGCGGTTGCGCAGCGGGGCGAGCGCGGTGCTCCAGGCCACGACCTGGTCGAGCGTGGTGTTCAGCGCGTCCTGCTGGAACGGGCCCGGCTTGAAGACGCTGAAGTTCTCGAAGTCGGTGAAGAGCGACAGCGCGACCTGGGACCGCACGTCGGCCATCTGGAGCTCGCCGGAGATCAGGCGCAGGTGCTCGACCGCCCGGGCGCCACCGACCGAGCCGTAGCTGACGAAGCCGACGGCCTTGTTGTTCCACTCGGCGTAGAGGAAGTCGATGGCGTTCTTGAGGGCGCCCGAGGTCGAGTGGTTGTACTCGGGGGTGACCATCACGAACCCGTCGAACGACGCGATGGTGTTGGCCCAGCGCAGCGTGTGCGGCTGGGTGTACTGGCCCATCGAGGGCGGGTACGCCTCGTCGAGGTGCGGCAGCTGGTAGTCGAGCAGGTCGATCAGCTCGAACTCGGCGTCCGAGCGCTGCTTGGCGATCTCGAGAACCCAGCGGGCGACGGCCTCGCCGTTACGCCCCGGGCGGGTGCTGCCGAGGATGATCCCGATCCTGGTCATGTGTGTGGTGCCCTTCCAGAGAAGTCCCTTGCCTGGCCCGTCGAAGCTAGCCACACCTTGCTTGGTCAAACAAATTTCGGGGGTATGTTTGGGGTCACACAGTTGATCGCTCAAGCAACTAGGATGGATGCATGTCCAGCCCCACCGCGGAACCGCTGCGGCCCCTCAACCCCGACGAGGAGAAGCTCGTCCGCGCCCTGGGTCAGGTGATGTACGCCCTGCCCCGGCTCATCGACGCCGACATGGTGGGCGACCGCCAGCTGCCCCTCACCGAGTACACCGCCCTGCGGGTGCTCTCCGAGGCCCCCGATCGCCAGCTGCGGATGAGCGAGCTGGCGGCGGCCTGCCAGCTGTCGCTCAGCGGCATGACCCGCACCGTCATCCGACTGGAGACGCAGGGCCTGGTCGAGCGGGTCCGCAGCGAACAGGACGCCCGCGGCTGGAACGCCGTACTCACCGACGCCGGCTTCGCCCGGGTGGAGGAGTCCTGGCCGAGTCACCTGGCCGCGGTGCGGCGGCGGTTCCTCGACCACTTCGAGGGCATCGACCTCGTCCAGCTGGCCCGCGCGTTCGAGCGGGTCGGCAAGGCCGACTGAGCCGACGGCACCCACCCGTGCCGAGCGGGCGTCCGGAGGCCCGCGGTCGTCACACAAACCGTCTCGAAACTGTCGCTAAAACCGTCTCATTAATCACGGCTCGAGGTGCCGGTAGACGGTAGCCCGCGAGACGCCCAGCGTCGCGGCGATGGCGTCCACCGAGTGCGTGCCGGCCGCGTGCATCCGCCGGGCCGCATCGACCTGCTCGCGCCCCAGCGCCCGCGGCCGGCCGGGCCGCCGCCGCTCCGCCGGCCCGGCGTCCGCGCCGACGTCACCGACCCCGGCCCCGACGCCCGCGCCCGGCCCCGGCGCCGTCAGCAGCCGGCGTACGCCGTCGAGCATGTCGGCGCGGAGCACCTCGTCGGGGACGTCGTTGAAGAAGACCACCGGGTCGCTGCACGTGGCGACCGCCTGCACCGCCCGGACCCGCTCCCGCCGCCCGGCGTTCGGCCCGGCGATCAGGTCGTTCGCCCGCATCGCGATACCCATCAGCCGGTGGTACGTGTCGCCGCGGGTGATCAGGGCGATGTCGTGGAAGAGCATGCCGAGCGGGCGACGGTGGGCCAGCATGGTGTCCACCCAGCCCTCCAGCACCGTCCAGCGGGCCTGCTCGGTCGGCTGCTCTCCCGCCACGTCCAGCAGCGCTTCCAGGTCGGCCAGCAGCGGCTCGACCAGCGCCGAGAGCAGGTGCTCCTTGGCCGGGAAGTGGTAGAGAACCGCCGCCTTGGTCAGCCGCAGCCGCTCGCCGATCTGGCGCAGCGAGGTGCGCTGGTAGCCGTGCTCGGCGAAGAGGTCGAGCGCGGCGCGCAGGATCCGGGTGCGGGTGTCGTCCGCGGGCTCGGCGGTCATGCCGGCCAGCCTAACCGCCGTCCTGACCGGTGGGCGGAATCACCGTTGAGCCGACTTTCCATCGGTCAGTACAGTGGGGACGGTCGAAGCGTTCACACGGCAGGAGGGGCACATGCCCGTCATCTCGATCGACAACCTGGTCAAGACCTTCGGCACCATCCGGGCACTCGACGGGCTCGACCTGTGGGTCGAGGCGGGGGAGGTGCACGGCTTCCTCGGGCCCAACGGGGCCGGGAAGTCCACCACCATCCGCGTCCTGCTCGGGCTGCTGCGCCGCGACTCCGGCACGGCGCAGGTGCTCGGCGCCGACCCGTGGCGCGACGCGGTGCGCCTGCACCGCCGGCTGGCGTACGTGCCGGGCGACGTCAACCTCTGGCCGAACCTCACCGGCGGCGAGGCGATCGACCTGCTCGGCGAGCTGCGCGGCGGTCTCGACCGGCGCCGCCGCGACGAACTGCTCGAACGCTTCGACCTCGACCCCACCCGCAGGTGCCGCACCTACTCCAAGGGCAACCGGCAGAAGGTCGCCATCGTCGCCGCCTTCTCCTCCGGCGTCGAGCTGTACGTGCTCGACGAGCCGACCTCCGGCCTCGACCCGCTGATGGAGGCGGTGTTCCAGGACGAGGTCCGGCGGATCAAGCAGGCCGGCGCCACCGTGCTGCTCTCCAGCCACGTGCTCGCCGAGGTCGAGGCGCTCTGCGACCGGGTCAGCATCATCCGCGAGGGCCGCACCGTCGAGTCCGGCAGCCTCGCCGAGCTGCGCCATCTCACCCGCACCGCGGTGACCGTCGAGACGGCCCGCCCGGTCACCGGTCTGGAGACGCTGCCCGGCGTGCACGACGTACGCGAGGTCGACGGGCGCACCCACCTGGAGGTCGAGCCGGCGCACCTCGACGAACTGCTCGGCCAGCTCATCCGCTTCGGCGTCCGCGCGCTGACCAGCACACCGCCCACCCTGGAGCAGCTGTTCCTGCGCCACTACGGCGACCAGCACGCCGCCGGCAGCGACCAGCACGGCGCCGACGGCGGCCGGCCGGCCGAAGCGTCGCGGGCCGGCGTCCGATGACCGCGCTCACCGGCACCCGCCGGCTGGCCCGGCTCGTGCTGCGCCGCGACCGGGTCCGCCTCGCGATCTGGATCCTCGGCACCCCGCTGCTCGGCTACGCCCTCGCCGGCAGCGTGGCCGGCGTCTACCCCGACGAGGCGGCCCGGCAGGGTTACGCCACCACGTCCGCGTCCAGCCTGGTCGCCCGCGCCTTCAACGGCCCGATCGCCGGCACCGACCTCGGCGCGGTGGTGGTCGCCGAGACGTACGTGACGCTGGCCCTGATCGTCGCGCTGCTGAGCACCTTCGCGGTCACCCGGCACACCCGCCAGGACGAGGAGACCGGCCGGGCGGAGCTGCTCGGCGCGTCGGTGGTCGGCCGGTACGCGCCGCTGACCGCCGCGCTGCTGGTCGTCGTCGCCGCGAACGTCCTGGCGGCGGCGCTGCTGGCGCTCGCCTTCGCCGGCGCCGGCCTGCCGCTGGCCGGCTCCGTCGCGGCGGCCGCCGCCGTCGGTGGCGTCGGGGTGGCCTTCACGGCGATCGCCGCAGTCACCGCGCAGCTCTCGGTCACCTCCCGGGGCGCCAACGCGCTCGCCGCCGCCGCCGTCGGCCTCGCCTTCGTGCTGCGCGCCGCCGGCGACGTGCTCGGCGAGCAGAGCGCCGACGGCACCCGGGTGGCGAGCGCCTGGCCGTCCTGGCTCTCCCCGCTCGGCTGGGGCAACCAGGTACGCGCCTTCGAAGGAGAACGGTGGTGGGTGCTCGCTCTGCCCGTCGCGCTGCTGATCGCCGGCGTGGCCACGGCGTACGCCCTCGCCGAGCGGCGGGACCAGGGCGCCGGGCTGGTCGCCCCCCGCCGCGGCCCGGCGAGCGCCACCGCGCGGCTGCTCAGCCCCGCCGGCCTGGCCTGGCGCATGCAGCGCGGCACGCTGCTCGGCTGGGCCGTCGGGGTGGCCGTGCTCGGCCTCTCCATGGGCGTCGCCGGCGACGAGTTCAACGCCATGATGGAGCAGAACCCGGCCGCCGCCGAGGCGATCAACGCGATGGGCGGCGGCGCCAACCTGATCGACGCGTACCTGACCGCGATGCTCGGGCTCTTCGCGCTGACCATCGGGGCGTACGTGGTGCAGGCCCTGCTGCGGGTGCGCGGCGACGAGTCCGACGGGGTGCTGGAGGCCGCCCTGGCCACCGCGGTGAGCCGGAGCCGCTGGCTCGGCACCCAGGTGCTCGCGGCGACGATCGGCGCGCTCGCCCTGCTGCTGCTCGCCGGGCTGACCACCGGGCTCGGCTACGGCCTGGTCACCGGTGACCCGCTCGGCGAGGCCGTCGCACTGGCCGGCGCCGCCCTGCTGCGCCTGCCGGCCCTGCTCGTGGTGGCCGGGGTGGTGACCGCCCTCTTCGGCCTGCTGCCCCGGTGGTCGGTGGTGCTCTCCTGGACGGCGCTGCTGGTCTTCCTGCTCCTCGGGCAGCTCGGCGCGGTGCTGGAGCTGCCGCAGGCCGCGCTGAACCTCTCGCCGTACACGCACGTCCCGCCCGTGCCCGCGGTCGACCCGGCGGTCCTGCCGCTGGTGCTGCTCGTCGGGGTCGCGGCGGCGTTCCTCACCGCCGGCGTTGCCGCCTTCCGCCACCGCGACGTCCCGAGCTGAAGCTCGGGGGCTGTGGTTGCCGCAACTTCAGGGAAGTAGTCCCCTTCCCGGCCCGCCGAGGCCACTACTTCCCTGAAGCTGCGCGACTTCCTGCGGGGTGTCCCTCGCCGCCGGAGTCGATCACAATCGTGCGGTGCGGCGTCGAGTGTGGAAGTGGGGACTGCTGGCCGTCGTGGCCGCGCTGGCCGCGGGCGGCACCGCGTGGGTGTGGCTGCGGTACGACTTCGAGAAGGTCAACTGGACCTGGGGCGTGGTGGCCGGGGTCATCGCCGTCTACGTCCTGCTGGATCAGGTCTTCCACGCCGGGCCGGCCAGCCTCGCCGCGGCGGCCGCGCACCGGCGGGCGGCCGCCGACGAGCTGGCCGAGCTGATCCGTCGCGACCCGACCGACGAGGCGCTGCTGCGCGCCGTCGACGAGCCGTACCCGCTGCCGGTGCGGTGGCGCAACGCCCCCGACCGGTTCCTCCCCTCGTGGCGAGCCATCGGCCGGTCCAGCGACGCCGTTCCGTTGGACCTAGCCGGCCGCGACGGAACACTGTGGAGCTGCTACCAGGCCGTACCCTCCGGGCGGCTGCTGCTGTTGGGGCCGGCCGGCTCCGGAAAGTCGATCATCGCGCTGCGGCTGGCCCGGGAGCTGCCCCTGCACCGCGAGCCGGACGCGCCGATCCCGGTGCTGGTGCCGGCGGACTCTTGGGACCCCGACCGGGAGGGCTTCCGCGACTGGCTCGTCGACCGGATCGGCCGGCGGTATCCGCAGCTCGCGGCCGACCACCCGAGCCGCGACGCCGTGCTGCGCGACCTGGTCGTGACCGATCTGGTCGTCCCGGTCCTCGACGGGCTGGACGAGGTGCCCGAGGAGCGCCTGATCGCCTGCCTCGACGAACTCAACGCGCTGCCGACGCAGCGCTTCGTCCTCACCTGCCGGACCACCGTCTACGAGCGCTACCTGAGCCAGGGGGAGAAGCTGCGCGGCGCCGCCGTGGTGGTGCTCGAACCCCCCTCGCCCACCGAGGTCGCCGACTACCTGGTCGATGCCGCTCCGCTGCACCAAGTGGGCAACTGGTCCACCGTCGCCACCACGCTCGGTGACGACCCGGAGCTGACCGCCGCGCTCGCCACGCCGCTGATGGTGGCATTGGCCCGCAGCGCCTTCGACCAGCCGGGCACCGACCCTCGCGACCTCGTGCCGCTGGCCCGGGAGCGGGGACGCCGCTCGGTCGAGGACGACCTGCTCACCAGGGCCGTGGACGCCGCCCTGCGGTCCCGCGGCGGTGGGCAGGGGTTGTGGCGCTGGGAGCCGGAGACCGCGCGGCGGTACCTCGCCTTCCTCGCCGCGCACCTGGAGTCGCTGGACGCCCGGGAGTTCCGCTGGTGGCAGTTGGCGACCGCACAGCCGGGCCCGTTCTGGGCGCTCGCCGCCGGCCTGCGAACCGCGGTGGCGGTGTGCCTGGCGCTGACGCTCTCCCGCGACGCCCTCACCGCGACCGCCGCCCAGGTCACCGATCCGGCGACCCGGGACCTCCTCGAGGGTCTGGCCCACGAGACGGTCGGCTTCACCGTCATGGCGTTCCTACTGGCCACTGCGGTGTCGCTGGTGCGCGGCGCGGGCCGGGCCGGCCGGGAGATGCCACGCCGGGTGGCGTTCGTCGGCGGGCTCCGGGCGCTGCGCACCGGGCTGCTCACCGGCCTGGTCGGCGGCGCGTTCTGGGCCTTCGTGACGCTCGCCCTGTTCTCGACGGTCACCCCCTCCGCGCAGCTCGTCGCGCTGCTCGACCGGGTTCCGGGACTGCCCTCGTGGTCCGACCCGGTCCGGGCTGCCGTGCTGGTCGGGCTGCTGTGGTGGGCCTACGACGCGGTCCGGGCCGGGCTGCGGGTCGACGTCGCCGCGCCCGCGGCCGAACTCGGTGCCACCAGCGTGGTCGAAACCGTCGACGCGGATCGCGCCGCCAGCGTCGCCTCCGCGCTGTCCAGCGTCGCCAATGCCCTCCTCCGGCTGCTCGTCGTCGTCGCGGCGCTGCGGCTCACCGGGGTGCTGCCCGCCGTGCCACCGCTGCCGGCACTGGTCTATGCCGGAACGGGGCTCGGGCTCGGCTGGTGGCTGCACCGGCGTGGCGGCGGGGCGTGGCTGCGCTTCGCCCTGACCCGGGCCACCCTCGCGATCCGTGGCCACACGCCGCACCGGCTGCTCGGCTTCCTGGCGTACGCCGAAACGGTCGGACTGCTGCGCGACGCCGCCGGCGCCTACCGGTTCCGGCACAGCCGGATGCAGAGCCGGCTCGCCGCGGGGTCGGCGGCCGGGCGGCGGGGAAGCCGGCTGCGGGAGGAGTTCGGTGTCGAACTGGCCCGGGCCGGCTACTGGACGGAGGCGCTTGGCATCTTCGCCGACGTCACGCAGACCCGGGCGTCGAGCATCGGGTACGCCGACGACCTCACCGTGGCGGCGCTGCGTCGCGCGCTGCTGGCCGGCGCTGCCGCCGGCGAGTGGCGTCGCCTGGCGAACCTGCTGGCCCCGCTCCCGCCGCCCGTCGTGCCGGCATCGCTGGCCGAGCAGCGGGACGTCGTCGCTCGGCTGATCGCGGCCGGCGCGCCGATGACGCAGCTGCGTGCCGCCGCTGAGGAACTGCGCCGCCTGGCGGACGGCGTCGGCGCGGCCGCTCGCGCTTCAGGGCTTGGCACCGGGCCCGGGCGGGCGCAGCCCGGCATCGAGGAGTTCCTGGCCGTGCTCGATCACGCATGCGGCGACACCGGCCGGGCGCGAGCCCGGCTGGACCGACTGCGGGCGGCCGCCGCGCAGGACCTCGGCGAACCGGCGACGATCGGCGCGGGACTGCTCGCCCGGCTGCTCCTCGACGGCGGGGAGCCGGCCGCCGCCCTGCGCGTCTGCCACGAGGAGCTGCTGCTCCTCGACCAGCCGCCCGACCGGACCGACCTGCTCGTCTTCGCCGAGGCCTGGCGCTGGTCGGTGGAGGCGATGCGGCAGACCAGCGACGAGCAGGCCGAACTGCACCGTCGAATCCGTGCCGCGGCAGCCGAGCGGCGGGACCACCCTTGGCGGATCGAGCTGAACCGGCGCGAGCTGGCCGAGATCGGATTGCAGGCGTGCCACGCCGTGATCGGCCACCCGACACTGGGCCCGCTCGCGGTGGCCGCCTCCCGGCGGCTCGCCGCCGCCCTCGCCGAGCCGGCCGTCGTCGTCAAGACGGCCAACCGCAGCGCGCCGATGTGGCACGCCGGCTAGCGACCGCGGCGGTTGAAGTGCCGCCAGAAGTACGGCCTCAGCTGCGGGACTGTGCAGATCACTGCATGTCCGGCCGATGTCCACTGGTGACGGGAAGCCGACAGCATCGGTCGTTGTCGCGGTTCCGTGTCGGATGCGAACGCCACACTGAGGCTTCCTCGGTCTGCGGAGGTGGCTGATGCCGTACGTGCGGTCGCACACCAGGAAGAACGGTGCCCGGGTGCGGGCGCACTTCCGGAAGCGTCGCCGCCGCGTCGTCTGGAGATCGACGCGCCGGGGCGGGGCCAGCCGCGACTCGGCCAACGGCTGGGGGATCGCGCTGGCAGTGGTGGTTGTCCTGGTGCTGGTCAGCGTGGTCGTGGACTTCGTACGGCGGCACCCGTACCTTGTCGGCGGGCTGGCACTCGTCGTCGGGGCGGCGGCTGTCGCCGTGCTCATCACGGTGTCGAAGCAGCGGGCCCGCCAGCGGGCCGAGCAGGCCCAGCGGGATCGGCTGATCGCGGTCACCGACGGAATGAGTGGGCCGGAGTTCGAGCAGTGGTTCGCCCGGCTCCTGGCCGCGTCGGGTTTCCGAGGTGTGCGGGTGCGCGGCGGCTCCGGCGACCGGGGAGCCGACATCACGGCGATCGCTCCCGACGGCCGCCGGGTCGTCGTCCAGTGCAAGCGGCAGAGCCTCAACAATCGGGTCGGGAGTGCCGCGATCCAGCGGTTCGCCGGTACCTGCCGGGACATCCACGGCGGCGAGATCTGCATGCTGGTGACGAACAGCCATTTCACGGCGGGCGACGGCGTCCGGATCGCCCGGCAACTGGACATTACGCTGGTTGACCGGACCGCGCTGGAGACCTGGGCATGGACCCGGCGCCCGCCGACGGGTTCGCCCTAGCGGACAAGGGGGAACGGTCCACCGGGCCCCGCCTCCACCGTTACCGGTGCCGGCCCACGTCACCCGACCGTAGACCTTGACCTGCCGGAAGATATGTCCGACTTTCGCGCCCGTGCCGGCGGCTGATCCACTCGGGTTCCGTGGTGTCGGGGTGTCCCGGTGCCCGGATACCGCGACTTCGACGAGCCCGAGTCGATCAAGGGGTGGCGGGTGAGGGGCGGGCCGGATGATCGACTCCAGTTCGCTGACATGGCGGTATCGCCGCGAGCCGGATACCCCCGTTTCGGCGTCTTGGAGTCGGTCATCCTGACGCCCACCAGGTCGCCCGGTCGTCGCCCGGATCCCGATTGCGCCGGGTGCCCGGTTCGTGGACTGCCCGGTTGGGTGCGGTCTCCGGGTTCGGCGCGCGCTGTCCCGTGGTCGGGACCACCCGGGGGGCGGAATCATGGGCGGGGCCCGGTCGTTGAACATGGTGTGCCGCGCGGCCTCGCCGCCGGCCCCGGGGACCAACCCCGCCGGGAATGACCGGCCGCTCGGGTTGGTTGACTACCCG
>NZ_JBITFP010000034.1:13645-61082 GCF_044456245.1 Micromonospora sp. NPDC051006 | reverse complement strand
TCGGGGGTGTCAGGTGCACGGACACGCGCATAAGGGGGGCGCGCAATGCCCGTAAGCAAGAAGGGGTCCCGGCGATCGTGGTGACCTGCTCGGGGTGTCCCGGGGGGATGTAACCGTGCGGGCCGGCCAGCCATTCCGGCGGGGCCCGGGTCTTGCGCGGTACCGGGTAGTCAACCGAACCCAGCGGCCGGTCATTCCCGGCGGGCTCTCAGGCCCGCGGTACCGGGTAGTCAACCAACCCGAGCGGCCGGTCATTCCCGGCGGGGTTGGTCCCCGGGGCCGGCGGCGAGGCCGCGCGGCACACCATGTTCAACGACCCGGGCCCGGCCATGATTCCGCCACCCGGGTGGTCCCGACCACGGGACACGGCGCGCCGAACCCGGACACCCGCGTCCAACCGGGCAGCCCACGAACCGGGCACCCGGCGCAATCGGGATCCGGGCGACGACCGGGCGGGCCGGTGGGCGTCAGGATGACCGACTCCAGGTCGCCGAAACGGGGGTATCCGGCTCGCGGCGATACCGCCATGTCAGCGAACTGGAGTCGATCATCCGCCCGCCCGCCTCGCGAGGGGCTGATCCACTCGGGTTCCGTGATGTCGGGGTGTCCCCGGCGCCCGCATACCGCGACCTCGACGGGGCCCGAGTCGATCGCGCGGCCCGCCCCGCGACGCGGGTGAGTCGTCATTCGCACCAACCGGGCATGTATTGACAACTGTCGACATCAAGGTGACTCTGGACGTGAGAGCGCTCTCTCACACCGGGCACAGCCCCCACCACCAGTCTGGCCAGGGATCTCCGACGTCTTCGGCGGCGACGCCGGAGGTGTCCCTGACCCGTACCCCGACAGGAGTCACGAGATGGACAGGGCCGCACCCCTATCCGGCACCCGCCGCCGGCTGCGCCTCGCCATGGCGATCGGCGCCGTGCTGGCACTCCTCGCCACGTACGTCGCGTCCACCACCACCCGGGCCGACGCCGACCCGGGCCCGAACGTCATCCGCGTCGCGGAGTTCCCCGCCGACTGCACGTACAGCCACCGACTGCCGGACGACCCGATCATCTACCCCGGGCTGCCCGGTGCCTCGCACATGCACAGCTTCTTCGGCGCCACGGTGACCAACGCCCACACCACGCTCCCCGACCTGGTGCGCTCGCCGACCACCTGCAACCCGCGGGTGGACGTCTCGTCGTACTGGGTGCCGACGCTCTACAACAACAACGTGCCGGTGGAGCCCGCCATCGCCACGTTCTACTACCTGGGCGAGGGCGTACGCGCCGACGTCGTCGCGAACACTCAGCCGATCCCGCAGGGACTGCGGATCGTCGCCGGCAACGCCCGGGCCACCGGGCCGAGCGAGAGCATCGCCCGCTGGTCCTGCCTCCACGCCGGTCAGGTTCCCCCGTCGAAGGACTTCGTCACCTGCCCGGCCGGCACCATGATGGAGTCGTACCTGGACTTCCCGCAGTGCTGGAACGGCCGGGACCTGGACTCGCCGGATCACAAGAGCCACATGGCGTACCCGGTGAACCAGGCCTGCCCGGCGACGCACCCGGTGCACGTGCCGAAGCTGCGGCAGGTGCTGCGCTACCCGGTCAACGGCAACCCGGCGCAGTTCCGGCTGGCCTCCGGGGCGGGCTACACGATGCACGGCGACTTCTTCAACGCCTGGCCGACGGCGGAGATGGCCCGCCGGGTCAACGACTGCATCCGCCCGGTCATCAAGTGCGGGCACGACGGCCGACCGATCTGAGCCCACACGTTCGCACCCGAGGGCGGGCCCGGTCACGCCGGGCTCGCCCTCCGGGCGGAAAGGAGGCCGGATGCGAACGTCCGTCGCCGCACCGACCACCCTGCTCGTCGCGGCGCTGCTCCTCGCCGGTTGCGCCGCCGGATCACCCGACCCCGCCGGGACCGCCCCGCCGTCCGCCGCCGCGCCGCCGGCGACCGCAGCACCGGCCGTGCCCACGGCAAGCCCGACCGGTCCGTTCAGCCCCACCGACATCGCCTGGCTCCAGCTGACGGTGGCGATGACCGAACGGGTGCTACCGGTGCTCGACCTGGTGCCGGGCGGGACGACCGACCCGGCCTGGCGACGGTTGGCCGCTCAGGTCGAGGCCGCCCACCGCGCGGACCTGACCCGGGCCCGCCGGCTGCTCACCGAGTCCGGGGCGCCGGCGACCAACCCGCACGAGGGTCACGACATGCCGGGCATGGTCACCGCCGAGGAGTTGGCCGCGCTGCGCTCGGCCACCGGTGCACCGTTCGAGCGGCTGGTCGCCCGGCACCTGCGCGCGCACCTGGCACAGTCGGTCCGGATGGCCGGCGCGGAGCAGCAGGCCGGCGCCCACCCGGCGACCACCGCGTTGGCCGCCGCCGTGGCCCGGGACGGCACCGCCGAGCTGACTCGGCTCGACCGACTGCCGGGGGCCGACCGGCCGGCGTAGCGCCGGGCCGGCACCGCGATCGCCGCACGTCGCCGGCCCGTCAGCTGCCGGTGGTGACCCCCGCGACGACCAGCAGCCCGCCGGCGGGGGCCGGTGAGATGCTCAGGCTGCGTAGCGGGCGGCCACGTCCACGACGCGCTGCGCGGCGGCCACCATCGCCCGGTCGGCGAACCGGCCGTCCGGCAGCACCACCGTGCCCGAATCCCGCCGCTGCGCGTCGGCGACCGCGGCGAGCAGCTCCACCGCCCGGGCCACCTCCCGCTCGGCCGGCCGGAACGCCTCGACGATCACGGGTAGCTGGCGCGGGTGGATCGCCGTGCGGCCGAGGAAGCCGAGCCGCCTGCCCAGCGCACAGGAGGCGGCCAGGCCGTCGAGGTCGGCGACGTCGGCGTACACCGACATCGCCGGCGGGGCCAGGCCGGCCGCGCGGGCCGCCACCACGACCCGGCCGCGCGCCCAGGCCAGCCCGTCGTCGTCGATCACCCCGAGATCGGAGCGCAGGTCGGCCTCGCCGAGCCCGAGCGAGGCCACCGCCGGGTGGGCGGACGCGATCGCGTACGCGGCCTCCAGCCCGAGCGCCGACTCGACCAGCGGGTGCAGTGGCGCGTCGACCCGGTCGGCGAGCGCCGCGACCGTCGCGGCCGACTCAACCTTCGGCAGCCGCAGCCCGCCCAGCCCGGGCCGGCCGGCCACCGCGGTGAGGTCGGCGTCGACGTCGGACCCGGTCAGCTCGTTGACCCGGACCTGCACCGGCACCGGGTGCGCCTCGGCGAGGAACTCGGCGACCGCGTCCCGGGCGTACGCCTTGCGCCCGGCGACCACCGCGTCCTCGAGGTCGAGAATGACCGCGTCGGCGCCCGAGGCGACCGCCTTGGCGAACCGGTCCGGCCGGTCGCCGGGGACGTAGAGCCAGCTGATCAGCATCAGAGCACGCCCCGCTCGCGCAGCGAGTCCAGCTCCTCGGCGCTCAACCCGAGCGCGCCGAAGACCGCGTCGGTGTCCTGGCCGTGCTGGCGCCCGGCGTGCCGGATCTCGCCCGGTGTGTCGGTGAGGCGGAACGGCACGTTCTGCATCCGTACCTCGCCGAGTTCCTCGTCCGGCACGCTGCGCACGGTGCCCAGCGCCGCGTACTGCGGGTCGGCGAGGATGTCCCGCACGTCGTAGACCGGCGCGACCGCCGCCTGCGCCGCCTCGAAGGCGGCCACCACCTCGTCGCGGTCCCGCTGCGCCACCCAGGCGCTCACCGCCGCGTCCAGCTCGTCGGCGTGCGCGGCCCGGCCGCTGCCGGTGGCGAACCACGGCTCGGCGACCAGCTCGGGGCGACCGACCAGCGTCAGCACCCGCTCGGCGATGCTCTGCGCGCTGGTGGAGACCGCCACCCACCGCCCGTCGGCGCACCGGTAGGTGTTGCGCGGTGCGTTGTTGTTGGACCGGTTGCCCAGCCGGGGCTGGATGTAGCCGAGCTGGTCGTACCAGGTGATCTGCGGGCCGAGCATCGCCATGATCGGCTCGATGATGGCGAGGTCGACCACCTGCCCGGCGCCGGTGGCGTCCCGGGCCCGCAGGGCCAGCATCACCGCGTACGCGGCGGCCAGCGCGGTCACCGAGTCGGCCAGCCCGAACGGGGGCAGGGTGGGTGGGCCGTCGGGTTCCCCGGTGGCCGCGGCGAAGCCGCTCATCGCCTCGGCGAGGGTGCCGAAGCCGGGCCGGCGGGCGTACGGCCCGACCTGCCCGAACCCGCTGATCCGGGTGATGACCAGCCGCGGGTTGACCGCGTGCAGCTCGGTCGGGCCGAGCCCCCACCGCTCCAGGGTGCCGGGGCGGAAGTTCTCCACCAGCACGTCGGCGTCGGCGAGCAGCTGGCGCAGCAGGGCGGCGCCGTCGGGGTCGGAGAGGTTGAGGGTGACCGTCCGCTTGTTGCGGCCGAGCACCTTCCACCAGAGCCCGACGCCGTCCTTGGCCGGGCCGTGCCCGCGCGACGGGTCCGGCTTGACCGGGTGCTCCACCTTGATCACGTCGGCGCCGAAGTCGCCGAGGAACGCCGCCGCGAGCGGCCCGGCGAAGAGGGTGGCCAGGTCGACCACCTTCACCCCGTCCAAGGGGCCCGGGGCGTTCGGATTCGCGCTGGTCACGGCGTTCCCTTCGTCGGGTCGAGTGCGGCGAGGAAGACGTCGCCGTTGCCGAGGGCGCCGCCGCCCACCGGCGCTCCGGCGGTGAGCCCGCTGACCAGCAGCCGGCCGTCGGCGCCGAGGGTCGCGTAGACGTTCTCCTCGCCGAACGGGTCGGCCGCGTCGTCCCGGGCGGTGCCGTACTGGGCGACGCCGAGCTGGCGTCCCCGGGCGTCGAGCCGCACGGTCAGCACGTCCGCGCCGCCGACCGGCAGCCCGAGCGTGCTGCCGGTGAACCCGACCACGGCGACCGCGCCGTCGGTCAGTGCCACCACCTCCGCGCCGGCATCGGCTCCGCGGCCGCCGGTCACGGTCCGCCAGCGTTGCCGACCGGCCGGGGTGTACGCCACCGTCAGCACGTCGCTGCCGCCGGCGGTGGCCTCGCCCCCGGTGGAGCCGGTGGCCAGCACCGAGCCGGTGGTGCCGATCGCGACGCCGCCGAGCAGGTCGTCGCCGGGCCCGCCGACCGAGGTCACCCAGCTGCGGGTGCCGGCCGGGTCGTAGCGGGCCAGCCAGCCGTCGGCCCCGCCGAGCGCGGTGGTGCCCGGCAGGCCGGCCGAGGTGCCGCCGGCCACGTACACGCCCTGCGCGTCGGCGGTCACCGCGTACGCCTTGTCCTCGCCGGGCCCGCCGAACTGCCGGCTCCAGGCGACCCGCCCGTCCGGGCCGATCCGGGCCAGCACGGCGTCCTTGTCACCGGCGCCGGTCTCGCCGGCGAACGAGCCACTGGTGTAGCCGGCGACGTACGCGCCGCCGTCCGGTGCCGGCGCGACGGCGTAGAAGCGGTCCGCCTTCGTCGGGTCACCGGCCTGGGTCAGCCAGGCCCGCTGCCCGGACCCGGTCAGCCGGGTCACGAAGGCGTCGTCGGCCGGGCTGCCGGGGTGGGTTCCGTCCAGGTCGCCGCGGGTGTAGCCGGCGGTGATGACCCCGCCGTCGGCGAGCGGCACCAGCCCGTAGAGGCGGTCGTTCGCGGCGGTGCCGAACTGGGTCGTCCACCGCGTGGTCGTGCCATCGGTGGCGAGTCGACTCACCACCGCGTCCAGGCCGCCGGCGTACGGCTGGCCGGCGACCGGCCCGGACGCGGCGTAGCCGATGGTGCTCGTGCCGTCCGGGTGGGCGGCGACGCCGCCGGCCCAGTCCGTGCCCGCGCTGCCGTGCACCGGCCCGGGCAGCCCGGCCGGCGGGGTGACGCTCAGCGTGCCGGCGAGATGCCTCAGCCCGTCCACGAAGGCGGGTCGCCAGACGTCCCAGTCGTGCCCGCCGTCGAGCACCCGCAGCTCGGCGGCGACCCCGTCGGCGCGGCGCACCGTGTTGTAGAGGGTGGCCGCCTCGTAGTCGAGGTCGTGCGCGGCGTCGGCCGGGTCGGGGTTGGCCCACTCGTCGTCGCCGACCGCGACGTACATCCGGACCGGGGACTCCGGGTCCAGACCGGGCAGCAGGGCTGGGTAGTTCAGTCGCTGGTAGACCTCGTCGGAGAAGCGCTGCGCGCCAGAGCCGAAGGCGCCGTACTCGCGCGCCGACGAGTCGGCCGGCGGCAGCGGCCGGTAGACCGCGGGGCTGAGCACCAGCGCGTTGGCGAAGAGGTCGGAGTGCGCGAGGGCGTAGCGCAGCGCGCCGGCGCCGCCCATCGAGTAGCCGCCGACCAGGCGGGCGCCCCGGTGCGCGGCGGTGCGGTAGGTGGCGTCGACGTGCGCCACCAGGTCGCGGGTGAGCGCGGTCTCCACCGGCCTGCCCGGGTCGTCCGCGCCGGTGTAGGCGGAGTCGACGTACCAGTTGCCCCGGCTGCTCCACGGCGCGTCGGGCAGCACCGCGATCACCGGCGGCACCTCCCCGTCGGCGATCATCCGGTCCAGGTCGGCCTTCACCCGGGTCCACGCCTGCATGGTGTCGCCCCGCCCGTGCAGCAGGTACAGCACCGGGTAGCGGGTGGCGGTCGCCTTGGCGTACCCGTACGGCAGATAGACGGTGTAGTCGATGGTCCCGTCCAACGCCGGGGACGGCGCGGAGGCGCTGGTCAGCGTGCCCGCGCGGAGGCGCTCCGCGCTCGCCCCGCCCGGCACCGCACCGGCGAGTCCCAGCGCGAGGAGTACGGCGGCCACGCCGCCGCCGATCCGCCAACGTCTGCCCATCAGGTCACTCCTCGGGGGTCGGCAGGTCGGCCGCGCAGCGGAAGCCGACCTGGTCGGAGCGGGTGAGGCCGGCCCCGGTGAGCAGCAGCTTCACCGAGACCTCCGGCGGCTGCGGGCCGCCGTCGAGGTACCAGTCGGAGCCCTCGGCGCGGTACGCGGCGCCGCCCTTGAGGATGGCGAAGCGGGTACGCCCGTCGGAGTGCTCGCTCTCGGTCAGGTTCCACACCAACGGCTCCCGGCGGGCCAGCAGCCCCGCCTCGGCGGCCACCTGCCACTCGTCCTCGGTGGGCAGCCGCAGCCCGGCCCACGCCGCGTACGCCCGGGCGTCGGCCAGCTCGACCCCGGTCACCGGCGCGTCGGCCGGCCCCCGCCCCGCGGTGAACCGCTCCGGGCGCACCGGCCGGTAGCCGGTGGCGCGCAGGAATTCGGCGTACTGGGCGTGGGTGACCTCGTGGGTGGCGATGGCGAACCGGCCGAGCGAAATGCTGCGGCGCAGGGTGCCGGTGTGGTGCAGCCGGGGTGGCAGCGGCTTCCACTCGTCGACGTAGGGCGTCTCGCCGTAGAGCCCGGTCTCCCGCACCCGGTGCCGGACGACGAGATCCCGCCGGCCGGCGTCGACGGCCACCATTCCCGCCGGCAGCTGCGGCCGGGGCGCCCACGGGGTGCGGAGGCGCACCGCGGCGCGGGCCGGGAAGGACGGATCGCCGACCGGCGGCTCGTGCCGCTCGACTGCGGCGTCGGTGACGGCCACGGCGGCGATCGCGCCGGCCGGCAGCGGGCCGCCCACCGTCACACGGCCGTCGCCCACGTCGGTCACGGTCAGCTCGACGCCGGTGACCAGGTCGACGAAGCGCCGGCCCGGCCGCGCCCCGGTGACCAGCCACGGCCCGTCGTGGTCGCCGCCGGAGTTCACCACCGTCCACAGTGGCTCACCGTCGTGGGTCCAGCGCGACGCGTACACCTGCCCGGAGCCGGGGTGGTCGGCGAGCGGAACCCAGTCCTCGGCGCGCAACCACGCCGCGTGGCTGGTCTGCACCCGGCGCATCGCCCGCAGCACCGCCCGGTCCCGCTCGTTCCAGCCGACCCAGACGCCGAAGACGCTCTCCCAGACCAGCACCCCGACCCCGTTGAGCCAGGCCGAGTGCAGCTCGTCGAGGTGGTCGCGGTGCCAGCGGCGGGTGTGGTGCAGCACGTGCCGCCGTTCGAACCACTTGGCCCGCAGCACACCGGGAACCTCGGAGTCGGCGAACCACTGCGCCCAGGACATCGCGTGGTCGGCGATCCGGGCCAGCGGCACCCGGCTCTCGCCTTCGAGGACCAGGCCGGGGCGGGCCGCGTCCAGCGCGGCGCGCAGCTCTCCGGCACCCTCCTTGAGGGTGTCCAGGAAGACCCCGTCGACGCCGAGCTTGCCGGCCAGCGCGGCGACCTCCTCGGCGTCGCTACCCGACTCCCGGCGGGTGCCGGTGTCCCACGGGTTGTAGTCGACGAACACCCGCACCCCGCGCTCCTGGAACGCCCGCACCACCTCGGGCAGCTCCGGCACGTCCCGGTACCAGTCGAACTGGTTGCGGTCGTCCAGGCCGATCACCGGATAGGCGTGCCAGAGCACCACCCCGTCGAAGCCGCCGAAGTCCCGCCCGGCAGCGTCGAGGAACTCGTCCACGGTGAAGACGCCGCGCTCGTGGTCGTAGAGCGCCTCGTCCCAGAGCCAGGCCAGGCAGACGCTGAAGCAGTCGCCGGCGATCTCGTCGTAGTGCTCGCCGGTGTAGCCGATCCGGGCCCGGGCGTCGGCCCGCCAGTGGGCGAGCTGCTCCCGCCAGGCGGGCCAGTCCGCCGGGTCGTTCGGCGCGGCGAAGATTTTCGCCTCGTCCAACGTGGTCAGGTCGGCGTGCGCGCCGAGCGGAACTTCGGTCGGCCGGTCGATCGGGCGCGGGACGTAGGGGTTGAAGCTCACGGGGTACCTCGGTAGGTCGCGTCGTGGAGGGCGTCGATGGCGGCCCGCTCGGGCAGGGCGGTGGACGCGCCGGGTCGCTGGGCGCAGGCCGCGCCGGCGGCGCAGGCCCAGCGCAGGCTCGCCGTGACGGTGTCTTCGGTGACGGCGCCGCCGCGCTCGGCCCAGCCGACGGCGAGCGCGCCGGTGAACGCGTCACCCGCGGCGGTGGTGTCCACCGCGTCGATCCGCGGCGCGGGCACCGTCAGCCGCAGGCCGCGCCGATCGCCGTACGCGGCGCCGCGCGCCCCCAGGGTGAGCACCACCCGGGGCACCAGCTCCAGCAGCGCGTCGAGCAGCACCGGCGGGTCGGCGGAGAAGACCCCGGCCACGACCGCCGCCTCGTGCTCGTTGACCACCAGCACGTCGACCAGCTCCAGCAGCTCCGCCGGCAGCACCGCGGCCGGCGCCGCGTTCAGCACCACGGTGGTGCCCTCGGCCCGGGCCCAGCCGGCCGCGCGGACCACGGTGGACAGCGGCACCTCCAGCTGGAGCAGCAGTACGTCGGCGGCGGCGATGGCCGACCGGTCGGCGGCGTCCAGTTCGGTGAGCGCGCCGTTGGCTCCGGGCGCGACCACGATGAAGTTCTCCGCGTCCCGGTCGACGGCGATCAGTGCGACGCCGGAGGCGCCGGGAACCGTGCGCAGACCCCGCACGTCGACCCCCGCCCCGACCAGGCTCGCCCGCAGCTGCGTGCCGAACGCGTCGTCGCCGACCGCGCCCACGAAGTCGCAGGCGGCGCCGGCCCGGGCGGCGGCGACCGCCTGGTTGGCGCCCTTGCCGCCGGGCACGGTCCGGAAGTTCTCGCCGAGCACCGTCTCGCCGGGGCGGGGCAGCTGCGGCGTCGTCACCACCAGGTCCAGGTTGGTGCTGCCCACCACCACCACGTGCGCGCTCATCCCCTGCTCCCTTCGATCCGCCTCGCGACCGCCGGCGGGCACCCACCGGACGGCCGCGACCCGTTCACTTCCCCGCTCCGGCCAGGGCGCGGGTCCGCTCGGCCAACTCGTCGAAGCCGATGCCGTCGAAGCCGCCGATGCTGCTGGCCAGCCGGTTGCGCAGCGGGGCGACCCAGCGCGCCGGCAGCCCGGACGCCCCGGCGAGGGCCCCGGTGACCGCGCCGACCGTCGCGCCGGTCGAGTCGGTGTCCCAGCCGCCGCTGACCACCGCGGTGATCGACCGCTCCAGGTCACCGCGGCCGTACGCCAGCGCGGCGGCCACCAGCGCGGCGTTGTTGCGCACGTGCACCCAGTGCAGGTGGCCGTGTCGGGCGTACAGCTCGTCGACCACCCGTTCCCAGTCGTCGGCCCCGGCGCCGAGGGCGCGCGCCTCGCGGACCGTGGCGGCGAAGCGGCTGCGCGGCGGCAGCACCGCCTCGGCGGCGTCCAGCACCTGCTCGACGCTCGCGGCGACCGGCGCGGCGGCGGCGAGGGCGGCGGCCCAGAGCGCGCCGTGCATCCCGCCGCGCACGTGGCTGACGGTGGCGTCCTGCCAGGCCAGCTCGGCGGCCCGGTCGGGCCGGCCGGGGTTGACCCAGCCGTACACGTCGGTGCGGATCTGCGCGCCGATCCACTCCCGGAACGGGTTGTGCCGACGCGCGCTCTCCGGCGGGGCCAGCCCGAGCAGCAGGTTGCGGTAGGCCACCCGCTCGGCGGTGAACACCCGCCCGCCGGGCAGCCAGTCCAGCCAGGCCTGCGCCACGTCCGCGCTGGTGAAGTCCCGACCGTGCGTCTCCAGCACGCGCAGCGCCAGCAGCGCGTAGTTCAGGTCGTCGTCCTCCGGCATGCCGTCGATGTTCTCGGCGAGACTGGTCGGTGCGCTGCGCCGGTTCCACGGCCAGCGGGCGGCCACCTCGGACGGCAGGCCCTTCGCGGTGAACCAGTCGCGCAGCGGCCATCCGCCGGTCGCGGTGAGGATCTCCCGGATCCCCTCCCGGGGGATCTTCTCCACCGGCTTGCCGAGCAGACAGCCGACCGCCCGGCCGAGCCAGGCGCCGTGCAGCCGGTCGTACGACACGTCGGTCGGCAGCGACCAGCTCGCCGGCCAGCCGGCCCGGATCGCGGCCAGGTCGTCCGGCTCGTCGTCGGCGGCGACGGCGGCGGGCAGCGCGTCGGCGGCGTCCAGCAGCTGCGCGGCGAGCGCCCGCAGCGCCGGTGACGCCGGGGTCGGCGACGCCCCGCTGACCGGCGGAGTGAGATCCCCGCCGGCTGCCGTCCACCGCTGGGCGAGCGCGCTCACGTCCCGCCCCTCGTCCCGGCTGGCCGCCAGCTCGTGCGGCAGCAGGTCCTCCGGCTGCACCCAGGTGATCCTCACCGGGTCGGCTCCGCGTCCCGACGGTCGGCGCCGCTCGGCGCCCGGGTCGCGCCACCGGCCAGCCCGGCGAAGCGCTCGGCCCGCCGGGCGAACCGGACCTGGTCGCGGTCGAAGACCTCGCCGGCCACCGCCGCGAGGACGTGGGCCGGCTCGATCAGATCGGTCCGGGAGGCGGTGGCGACGGTCTCGGCCCACTCCGCCGGCACCGCCGCCGAACCGCCGAGCGCCCCGGCGATGGCGCCGGCCATGGTGGCGGTGGAGTCGGCGTCGCGGCCGTAGTTCACCGCGCCGAGCACCGCCGGACGGAACTCGCCGCCGGCCACCACGAGCATGCCGATCGCCACCGGCAGCTCCTCGATGGCGTGCAGCCGGCTGGGCCGCCGGGCGCCGAGGCCGGGGCTGCGGTACTCCTCCCCCACCGTGTCGTAGGGGGCGACCGCGGCCCGCAGCGCCGGGATCGCCGGCTTCCAGTCGTGGTGTCCCCGGGCCTCCTTGACCACCGCGTCGATGGCTGCCTGGGTGCCGTCGCGGGCCAGGTCCAGCGCCGCGGCGACGACATCCTCGACGCTCGCGCCGGGGGTCGCCGCCGCGGCGACCGCGGCCGCGAAGACGGCGGCGGCCTCCCGCCCGTAGCTGTGCTGGTGCGCCCCGGCGACCTCCACCGCCTCGGCGTACGCCCCGGCCGGATCGCCCGCGTTGACGATGCCGACCGGGGCCATGTACATGGCCGCCCCGCAGTTGACGATGTTGCCGACCCCGGCCTCGCGCGGGTCCGCGTGGGCGTGGTGCAGGCGGGTGACCAGCCACCGCTCGGCGGCCGCGAGCCGGTGGAAGGTCACCCCGTCCCGCTCCATGTCGGGGATGTGGACCACCCGCTCGATCAGGTCGGGGACCAGCAGCTCCACCACGTCGTACGCGTCGAGGTGGTCTCGCTTGGCCGCGTAGGCGCGGACCAGGGCGTGGGTCATCAACGTGTCGTCGGTGATGTGCCCGTCGCCCTTGTGGTACGGCGCGAGCGGCCGCGCGGTGGCCCAGTCCGCGTGGTACGGGGGCACGATGCCCTCGACCCAGCCGCCGAACCGGGCGCGGATCTGCTCGGGCAGCGCCGTCTCGGTGGCGCCACCGAGGGCGTCTCCGACCGCGGCGCCGACCAGGCAACCGACCGATTTATCGAGCAAGAGTGACATGTTCTACCTCAGAACCTGCTTGCCACCATCGACCAGCTGCGTGCCGAGCTGGTCGAGGGTGATCTTGTTGGCGAAGTACTGCTGGAGAGCCGGGGTGGCGTACTTGGTCTTCCACTCCGGGTAGCCGTCGGCCTGCTGGAACGGGGCGACGGTCAGGTCCGCGGCGCTGTCCGCGGCGACGTCCCAGCCCTGCTTGCCGTTGGTGAGCTTGACCAGTTCCTCGTTGGCCTGCTTGCCGGTCGGCACCAGCCAGTCACCCTTGGCCAACGCGGCCATGTTCGTCGGGTTCAGGAAGTACTCGAGGAACTGCGCGGCCTGCTTCTTGTGCTTGGAGTCCTCGGAGACCGACAGCGTCTGCGGGTTCGCCGCCTGCTTGGCGGAGAGCCCCTTGACCGGCGGCAGGGTGACCCACTGGAAATCGGCGGGCGCCTGCTCGACCATCTGCTGGCGCAGCGACACCGAGCCGGGCAGCATCGCGTACTTGCCGCCGAAGAAGCCGGGCAGGGTGTCCGCGCCGCTCATGCCGAGGGCCTCCGGGGAGGCCGACTTGGCGGTGTAGATCATGTCGTGGATCCGCTTCGGGATTTCCTTCTCCGCGTCACCGATCTTGACCTCGGTGCGACCGCCGTCGGTGTAGAAGAACTTCCCGTCGTAGTTGAGCGCCAGGTTCAGCACCCGGTTAGTCGGCGACTTCAGCGCCCACGCCACGCCGTACTGGCCCGGCTTGGTGAGCTTCTGCGCGTTGGCCTGGAACTCGTCCCAGGTCCAGCCGCCGTCGGCCGGCGGCACCGCGACGCCGGCGGCGTCGAGCAGCTTTTTGTTGGCGATGACGACCTGCGACTCCAACAGGAACGGCACGCCGGTGACCTTGTCGTCGGTGGTGACGGTGTCCCAGACGCCCTGGTCGATCTGGCCCTTCAGGTCGTCGGAGAGCAGCCCGGAGAGGTCGGCCAGGTAGCCCTGCTTGCTGAACTCGCCGATCGCGGACGCCTCGTAGTGCACGATGTCCGGCGCGTCGCCGCCCTCGAACGAGGTGAGCAGCTGGTCGTGCACCGAGTTCCAGTCACCCTGGACGTACTCGACCTGGATGTCCGGGTGCTCGGCGTTCCACTTGGCAACCAGGTCCTTGTTGACCTGCAACGACTCCTTCTGCCAGGCGAGGCTGAGGAAGCGCAGCTTCACCGGGCCGGACGCGGCCTCGTCGTCGCCGCTGTCACCGCACGCGGCGAGCGCGCCGAGGCCGACGACCGCGACCGCGGTGGCCGCGGCGAGTCGACGGAATCGGGTAGGGAGCATGGGGGTTTCCTCCTTGGTGGTGGATGGGGGACGGTTCAGCCCTTGACCGCGCCGGCGAGCGACCCGGACGAGAGCCGGCGTTGCATGAACGCGAAGAAGATCAGGCTGGGCAGCGTGGCCAGCAGCGAGCCGGCCGCGAGGGGCCCGAGACGGGCAGTGCCCTCGATGCCGACGAACCGGGCCAGCGCGACCGGCAGGGTGGCCAGTTCGGGGGTCTTGATCAGCACCAGGGCGAAGAAGAACTCGTTCCAGGCCGAGATGAAGGAGAACAACGCGGTCGCGACCAGGCCCGGGGCGAGCAGCGGGAAGACCACCCGGCGCAGGACCTGCACCCGGGTCGCCCCGTCCACCGAGGCGGCCTCCTCCAGCTCGCGGGGGATGTTGCGGACGAAACCCTGCAGCATCCAGAGCGCGAACGGCAGCGCCCAGACCACGTAGATCAGCACCAGTCCGGCGTGCGTGTTGGCCAGGCCGGCCTGCCGCAGCACCAGGAAGATCGGGATGATCAGCAGTACGAACGGGAAGAGCTGGGAGAGCAGCACCCAGCCCAGCGCGGCGGTGCCGAGCTTCGAGCGGAACCGTGCCAGCGCGTACGACGCCGGCATGGCGACCAGCACGGTGAGCACCGCCGAGGCGAGCGAGACCTGGAGGCTGTTCAGCGCGGCCCGCCCCAGCTCCTGCTCGGTGAAGGCCTGGACGAAGTTCTGCACGGTCGGGTTGGTGGGGATCAGCGTCGGGTGCAGCTGCACCAGCTCCCGCGGCGGCTTGAACGCCGTGGAGACCAGCCAGATCAGGGGGAACCCGAGGAAGATCAGGTAGCCGGCGAGCGCCACGTACTGCAACGCCCGCCCGGTGCGGCTCGGCTTACCAAACATCTCAGTTGGCCTCCCTCAACCGGCGGCGGAGATAGACGGCGAGCAGCGCGACGATGATCACGACCATCACGTTGCCGAGCGCGGCGGCGTAGCCGTAGTTGCCGTAGCGGAACGCCTCCTCGTACGCGAAGAGCATCGGCAGCATGGTCTTGCCGCCCGGTCCGCCCGCGGTCAGCACGTAGACCAGGCCGAACGAGTTGAAGTTCCAGATGAAGTCCAGCGACGTGATCGCCACGATCACCGGGGCCAGCGCGGGCAGCGTGACGTGCCGGAACCGGTGCCAGGTGCTCGCGCCGTCCACGGCGGCCGCCTCGTGCAACTCCTGGCCGACCCCCTGCAGGCCGGCGAGCAGCACCACGGTGGTCTGCGGCATGCCGGCCCAGACCCCGACGATGATCACGGCGGGCAGCGCGGTGCTGAAGTCGCCGAGCCAGTTGGCGCGCAGGCCGTCGGCGCCGATCCGGTGGAAGAACTCGTTGAGCAGGCCTGCGTCCGGGTGGTAGACGAGCTTCCAGAGGATGCCGACCACGACCGGCGGCATCGCCCAGGGCACCACGGCCAGCACCCGCGCCACGCCCCGGAACCGCAGCTGCTGGTTGAGCAGCAGGGCCAACCCGAGGGCGAGCAGGAACTGGAGCACGGTCACCCCGAACGCCCAGAGCAGCCCGATCTTGAACGAGTTCCAGAACAGGTCGTCACCGAGGAGTTCCCGGTAGTTCGCCAGGCCGGTGAAGCTGACCTCGGCGTTGCGCCCGGCCCGGGCGTCGGTGAAGCCGAGGTAGATGCCGCGCAGCAGCGGGAAGACCGAGAGCAGCAGGATCGGCAGCAGCGACGGCAGGAGCAGCAGGTAGATGGCGGTCCGGTCGGAACGCGACCGGTTCGGGCGGCGGGTCTTGCCGGCCGGCTCGACGTCCGGCCGTTCGGCCAGCGTGGTCATGAGATCACCCCTTCGCTGGACGGTCGGGAGGGCGGTCGCGGGGCCGGCAGCGTCGGCCCGCTGGACGCGCGGACGGCGAGGCTCGGCAGCACCTGCTCACGCCGTGGCGGCAGGGCCGGCTCGGCGATGCGTTGCAGGAGCAGTTCGGCGGCCCGACGACCTCGCTCGGCCGAACCGAGCGAGACGCTGGAGAGCTGGGGGAACATCATCTGGGCCAGCTCGGTGTCGTCCATGCCGACCAGGGCGACGTCCTCCGGCACCCGGCGTCCGGCGGCCAGCAGGGCGTGCAGCGCGCCGACCGCGATCAGGTCGTTGGCGCAGACCAGGGCGTCCGGGTCGGTCCGGGCGAGCAGCCGCTCCGCGGCGGCACGGCCGGCCGCGTACTGGAAGTCGCCGACCTCGATCAGGTCTTCGTCGAGCGTGATGCCGTGCCGGGCCAGGGCGGCCCGGAAGCCGGCGTCGCGGGCGGTGCCGGGGACGGTGTCGAGCGGGCCGTTGACGAATCCGATCCGCCGCCGCCCGGTGGATACGAGGTGGTCCACGGCCAAAGCCACGCCCTGCCGGGAGTCGGTCCGCACGTTGTCCACCGCGGCGTCCGCGCCGAGCTGGCCGACCACCACCACCGGCACCGGGCTGGCCACCAGCGCGGCCAGGTGGTCGTCGGTGACCCGGATCGGCGAGACGATCATGCCGTCCACGTAACGGTTGGCCAGGCGGCGCAACAGGGCGGTCTCGTTGTCGATCCGCCCGCCGGTGGCGTGCACCAGCAGCTGCCGCCCGGAGGAGGCGACCACCGCTTCGATGGCGCGCATCATCTGCACGTAGACCGGGTTGCCGATGTCCTCGACGGCGAGCGCGACGAGGCCGGTGCGCTGCGACTGCAGTGACCGGGCGATCGCGTTCGGCACGTAGCCCACCTCGGCCGCCGCGGCGCGTACCTTGCGGACGGTCTCGGGGCTGCCGCCGACGCCGTTGAGCACCCGCGAGGCGGACGCGATGGAGACACCGGCGCGGGCGGCGACGGTGTGCACCGTCGGCCGGCCGTCCGCCGTCTCCTGTAAACGTTTACGACCCACGCCCTGGCACCTCCACCCGATAGCTGTAAACGTTTCCGGGAGTCTGCGCCGTGGATGGCGGAGAGGTCAAGGGCTCGTTACGAAAACGTTTCCAAGCGGGACGAGGGCCGGCGATCCGACCCACGCGCTGGGTCGGATCGCCCTCGACGGCCGGTCAGCGGCGACCGAGGACCTCGGCGATCCGGATGAACCCGTCGCCGCCGTGTCCCAGCCCGATGGTGCGGCGGGCCAGACCCTCGGCCGCCCGCATCACGCTCGCGTCGATGCCGTGCGCCTCGGACGCGTGCACGATGTGGGTCATCGACGAGACCGCGGAGGTGATCGGATTGCCCTCGCCGGAGAAGCTGCCGCTCTCCACGTCCTCGGCCAGCTCCTCGAAGAGCGGTGGGAGGATCGCGCCGATGCCCTTGGCGAAAGGTGCCAGCTCCCGGGCGGTGACGCCCTCCGCCCGCGCCACCGCCAGGGCGTGCGCGTAGCCCGCCATCGCCGTCCAGAAGATGTCGAGCAGGGCGATGTCGTACGCCGCCGCCCGGCCGATCTCCTCGCCGAGGTGGGTGTGGACGCCGCCCAACGCGTCCAGCACCGGCCGGTGCTGCCGGTAGACCTCGGTCGGGCCACTGTGGATGAACACCGCGGCCGGCGAGCCGATCGTGGTGGTCGGCGTCATGATCGCGCCGTCCAGGTAGCCGATGCCGTGTGCGGCTGCCCAGTCGGCGGTGTCCCGGGCCCGGTCCGGCGTGTCGGCGGTCAGGTTCACCAGCACGCGACCCTTCAGCGCACCGCTGACCGCCTCCTGTCGCAGAATGGCGTCGCTGGCGTCGTAGTTCACCACGCAGACGACGGTCAGCCCGCTCGCCGCGACCGCCTCCTCGGCCGATCTGGCGACCACCGCGCCCCGCGCCACCAGCTCCGCGCCCCGGCCCGGCGTCCGGTTCCAGACCGTGGTCGGCAGACCGGCGGCCAGGAAAGCACCCGCCAGGGACCGACCCATCGGCCCCAGCCCGAGAACGGTGACAGACTTCTCGATGTCCGAGGACATGCCTCAACTCCTCATCGGTAAACATCAACAAATACGGATGAACAGGACGAAGATGACGCGCAGTCGTGCCCAGGACCTGAACGTCTGCGGAGTGACCGCCGCGATCGCCGTGATCGACGGCAAGTGGAAGACCGCTCTGCTCTGGCTGCTGGAATCCGGTCCGTGCCGCCCCGGCGAGCTGCGCCGGAAGCTGCCCGGCCTCACCGAGAAGGTGCTGACTCAGGCCCTGCGCGAGATGGAGGCGGACGGTCTGGTGCACCGGGAGGTGCACGACGTGCTGCCCCTGAAGACCGAGTACTCCCTGACCCCGTTCGGCCGCGACCTCTCCGAGGCGCTGGCACCCGTCGCCGACTGGGGCCACCGCCGTCTGGCCAAACTCACCGGGGAGCCCACGTCCTCCTGAAACACCGGCGACCCCCGCCCTGCTCGGTACCGGCGGTCCCCCGACCGCTCACGACCAGCTTCGCCCCGCCCGCCGTGGCCGCCAAGTACCCACAAAAAGGTGGCCAGGCCGCCCGGGCCGCCCGGACAGGGCGGCGGCCAGGGCGGCCGGCCGAGCCCTCAACCAGTGATCGAGCGCCAGAACGCCACCCGATGGTCGCGGGCGAACTCCGTTCGGCCGATGCCGGCGCGCCCGGGAGCGAGCCGCTGCACGTGTTCCGACCGGGCGTCGACCCGCGGCCAGGACGGCAGCCCGGCCCGGTTGGGGTCGCCCCGGTGCGCGAACGCGGTCCAGTAGCCGACCATCGCGTCGGACAGGCGCTCCTGCCCGGCCGAGAACGGTCGCACGTAGTCGACGGTGAACAGGTAGGGCAGCTCCGCCGTGTGGTACGCCCCGGTCGGGAAGGTCACCGGCGCCGCCTCGGCGAAGAACGGAGCGTCGCGGTCGGCGAACTCGTACAGGTAGGTCGGCACGTACCGACTGAACGCCAGCGCGGTGTCCAGGACCGGCTGTGCGTACTGGAAGTCGGTCATGGCCGCGGAGAGCGCCTCCGACGGCGTATCGAAGTCGGCCAGCGGATAGCGGGCGAGGACCTGCGGCGCCCGCACACCGAACGCCGCCCTGATCTGTTCCCGGTACTGCCGCGCGGTGAGCCCGCAGGGCCTCGCCTGTTCGGGTGCGCAGAGCATGTCGGTGCGCTCCATGCCCCACACCTGCGCGCGGTACTCGTCACGGGTCACGCCGACGAGGACCGGCACCCGATGGAAACGGCCCGTGGCGACCGCCTCGGCCGGGTCGACCGGAAGCACCGGGCCACCGGCGACCGGGCCGGCCTCCCACGCGGACTGGCCCGGGTATCCGGCAGCCGCCACCAGTTCCCGCGCCGAGCGGCGACGCAGGCAGGCGGCGACGCCCGCGCCGTCGTCCTCGCAGCCGACCGCCGTGACCAGCGCCCGCGTGCCAGCCATCGCGTCCTCGCGGCCGGGCAGCGGCGTGACGCACGAGTTGCTCTGCAGCATCGCGCGGTGGAACAGCCCGACCGAGCCGGGTGCCGCGAGGTGGGCGCAGACGCTGGTGGCACCGGCCGACTGCCCGGCGAGCGTGACGTTGCCCGGGTCGCCACCGAACGCCACCGCGTTGGCCCGTACCCACCGCAGCGCGGCCTGCTGGTCCTCCAGCCCGAAGTTGCCGGACCCGCCCACACCGGACTGAGTCAGGAACCCGAGCGCGCCGAGCCGGTAGTTCACCGTCACCACGACGACGTCGCCGCCTACCGCCATCCTGCGCCCACCCCAGGTGTCGCCCTGCCCGAGGAAGAAGTGCCCACCGTGGAGCCACACCAGCACCGGGAGCGACCTCTTGTCGTCGCGTACGGCGGGTGTGGTGACGTTCAGGTACAGGCAGTCTTCGGCCCCGCTCTGCCGGTCCATCGGCAGGCCGGCCGGCTGGGCGCACCCCGGTGCCGGCCTGGTGGCGTCGCGTACCCCGGTCCAGGCCGCCGCCGGTCGCGGTGACCGCCACCGCAGCTCACCGACCGGCGCCGCCGCGTACGGGATGCCCAGGAACGAGCGGTGATCCGCGGCGACCACGCCGCGCGTCTCCCCGTGCGTGGTGCGGACCACGGCCGGCGCACGCTCCGGCTCCGTCGGGCCGGCCACCGCGGTGCCGACGGGGAGCAACGCCGCGACCACCACGGCCGCGGCGATCCAGGATCGCATTCTCGACAAGTCCATCCGGTGCCTCCGGTCTCCTTGTGTACGCGGTACGCGTACCCGACCTGAGCATTCGGGCGCCTGTTACAGTCCTCAACCTGGGCACTAGTGCACCCCGTCCGGCCATTCTGGACGGGGCCCTGGCGCACTAGTGCGGTGGAGGTGGATGCGGTGCCGATCGACGAGGCCGGGCCGGCGTCCGCCCGCATCGCCGCGCAGCTGCGCGGGCGGATCGCCGCCGGCGAACTCAAGCCCGGTGACCGCCTGCCCTCCACGCGACAACTCGTGAGCGAGTGGGGGGTGGCGATGGCCACGGCGAGCAAGGCCCTCGCCGCGCTCCGGCTGGAGGGCCTCACCGAGGCCGTGCCCGGCGTCGGTACCGTCGTCGCGGTCGGACGCGGTCGCCGCACCGGCACCCCGCGCCCCGTGGGTCAACACGGTCGCCGTGACGCGGACGCCTTCCGGGATCGGATCGTGCGCACCGCCACCGCGATCGGTGACGCCGAAGGGTTGGCCGCCACCACGATGCGCCGCATCGCCACCGATCTCGACGTGGCCACCATGGCGCTCTACCGCCACGTGCGGGGCAAGGACCACCTCGTCATGCTGATGGCCGACGCGGTCTTCGCCGAGCATCCACTGCCCGACCGACCAACCGGCGACTGGCGGGCCAAGCTGGAGTTGCTGTGCCGCACCCAGTGGGCGATGTATCAGCGTCACCCGTGGCTCGCCCACGTGGTGTCCTTCACCAGGCCACTGCTCACACCCCACGCCATCGCGCACACCGAGTGGACCATGCGCGCCGTCGCCGACCAGGGCCTCGCGCCCACCACCCTCATCCACGTCGCCGCCACCGTCGCCAATTTCGTCCGCGGCACCGCCGTCAACCTGGAGCGAGAGGCCGAGGCGGTGCAGGACACCGGCATCACCGACGACGAGTGGCTGCAGGCCCAGGGCCAGACGCTCGCCGCCACCCTGCGCAGCGGGGCGTTCCCGATCCTGGCCGGCATATCGGCTCGCACCGACGTGGACCTCACCCTCGACACGCTGTTCGAGTTCGGCCTGCAGCGCATGCTCGACGGCATCGAGCCGCTCTGCCGAACGCGCTCAGGGGTCGAGAGCTGACGGGTGCGGGCACCCGCGCCAGCCAGGGATGAGCGCCGCCGGTGGTGAGTCCCGGCCGCGCCCGACGAGCAGCCACCGGGCCGATGCGCCCCGTGGCGTCAGGAGCGGCGTTCGCGCTCCTGGGCGAGCCGCTCGTCCAGCCGGCCCAGCTCGTAGATCGCGTTGAGGTTGGTCGGCAGCCGGGTCACATTGTCGGCGCTCAGCTCGGGGTCGCCCGGCGGCACGGGGCCACCGGCCACGACCGGGGACGCGGCGACCGGCACCGGCTGACGCCGGCGGACGAGCAGGATCAGCGGCACCGCGATCGCGCCGACCGCGATCACCAGCACCGCCATCCGCATCAGGTCATCGTCGCCGGCTGCGGGCGCGGCGAGCTGGTCCGGGCCGACCGGAGCGCCGTCACGAGCGCCGGGTTGCGGCGCCATCGGAACGCCGACCAGTGAGTCTTCGGCGTCACCCTGCGAGCCGACCCGGGCCGGCGTGCGGGACGTCGGGTCGGACGACCCGCCGGGCAGTGGCGCGGCGCCCGGCGAGCCGGGCAGCCCCGACCGGCCGGGGGGACCGGAGGGACCGGGTGGGCCCGACGGGCCGGGCGGCCCGGTCGGCGCCGCGCTCGGGGTCGCGCTCGGCGTGCCGTCACCCCCGCCGAGCAGGTCGTCGACGAGCTGCCCCAGGCCGCCGAGCAGGCCACCGACCGGGCCGGTGGACGCCGGCGGCGACGTGGACGGGGAGGGCGCGGGAGCCAACGCGAGGGTCAGGGCGAGCGCGGCGACGGCAGACATGGGCCACCTCAGAAGGGGTCGATATGTGAGGCACCGTACCGCACGGTGGGTGGCTGCGGGATGACCCCCGGCGCGGCGACGCGACGGCGGGCGACGGCGGAGCGGAGGGGTGCCGCCGCAGCCCTCCGCTCCGAGTCCGGGGTGGCCGTCCGGTCAGGACGGCAGGCCACCGACCTGGGTGTTGATCCAGGACCGGATCGACGACAGGTCGCCGTAGATGGACGGGCCCGTCGCGCACGTCGAGTTGTTGTTGCCGGCTCGACTGGTCGCGCCGATCAGGTTCCACACCCCGTTGATCCGGCGCACCTGGGGGCCGCCGGAGTCGCCGTAGCAGGCGCCCGAGTTGCCGTTCGTGTTGTTGGTGCAGATCTCGTACGGGCTGTTGATGCCCGAGCAGCGGCTGTCCGCCACGATCGAGGTGTCCAGTTCGTTGGCGACCGCGGGCGCGGATCCGCAGCCGCGGGGAGCGCAGGTCTGCCCCCAACCGATGATCCGGGTCGCCGTGCCGACCGCACCCGAGGTGCTCGGGATCGGCGCCGGCGCGTAGCTCACCGAGCTGGCCAGTTGCAGCAGCTTGACGTCGATGCTGGGATGGTTGAGCCCCCGCGTCACCCGGACCACCGTGCCGCCGCTGGTGCGGTTGGTGCTGCCCACCCGGACCGAGGAGGGGGTCGGGCAGTGCTTGGCGGTGACCGCCCAGTTCGCCTTGATCAGCGATCCGGTGCAGCCGGAGACGTACACCATGAAGGGGTAGTTCTCGGTGGCCGGCCGACCGCCGACCACGAGCGGCGCTACGTCCGCGCCGTCCTGCCAGGTGTAGGTCCGGGTGTCGGCGGGGGCGGCCAGCGTGCCGGCGAAGAGCGAGTTCACCCGGGTCGCCTCGGCGGAGCTGGGGTAGGCGTTGGTGCAGGAGACCGGCGCGCTGCTGCCGGACATCAGGTCCGAACAGAGGCCGGTACGCCGGTCCGGCAGGCCGAGGATGTGACCGAACTCGTGGGTGGCGATGCGGGTGCGGTGGTATCCCTGGTTGACGGCGGTGCGGCCCATCCAGATCCGACCCGAGCCGAGCCCGGTCACCTGCGCCCGGGGCCAGCCGTCGTCGACGTAGATGGTGATGCTGGCCGGCGTGCCCGGCAGCAGCCGCACGGTGCTGACCCGGCTGTTCCAGATCTGCGCGGCCTGGTCGAAGTTGGTGCGGAACTCCCCGGTCCGACTGGCGTCGTAGTAGAGGGTCCGCACGGCGGAGGCCGCCGTGCCCGTGGCGACCTGCATCCCGGCCGCCGCCAGGACCGCCACCAGTACGGCGATCACCGTACGTAACAGTTGTCGTCGGATCATCACGCACTCCCCTGGTTCCCGGACGGCCGTGCCGCCATCCATTGACATGCGTGAATGTTAATCGGCCGCTGTCGATATGCGACATAGCGGATACGTCATACCGCGTGCCGTCAGCGGGTGGCAGCGCCGGTCGCGGCGAGCAAAGCCTCCGCGGCTGTGGTCCGGGCGTAGAGCACGAAGCGACCGGCCCGATGGGCGCCGACCAGCCCGGCGTCGCGCAGCGCGCCGAGATGCGCGGATACGGTGCCCGGGGTCAGCCGGCAGCGCTCGGCCAACTCCGTGGTCGAGGTCGGCACCGCCAGCTCGTGCAGCAGTGCGGCCCGGGTCTTCCCCAGCACCCGGGCCAGCCCGCGGCCTGGCGATAGCGGGTCCCGTTCCCAGAGCGTGGCCACCGCGCGGGCCGGGTAGCGCAGCACCGGCTGGCCCGGCGAGCCGAAGTTCGACCAGACCCGCGGGCCGCAGAAGACCGAGGGGACGAGCAGCAGCCCTCGCCCGTCCAGCCGCACCGCACCGGAAAGCACCAGGTGCTCCACGTGCAGGGTGTCGCCGTCCAGCCGGACGTACGGGTCGAGGTGGTTCAGCAGGCTCTGCACCCCGTCGGTGGCCATTCGTCGCGCCCCGAGCAGCACCTCCCGCTCCAGCAGCGTCCGCATCCTCGGCCAGTACAGCCCGATAGCGGCATCGGCGTACGCCCGGACGACCTCCGCCAGTCGACGCAGGCCCTCCGTCGGGCAGGCGTACAGCTCGGCCACCCGAGGCGACCGTGGCCCGGGTACGCGGTCCAGCTCGGCCCGGACCACCTCGGCCGGCGTGGCGGCGAGGGTGGCCAGCTCGACGTCGAGCGTCGGCTGTGAGGTGGACGGGGGTGGGCACACGAACCCCGGAATGATGCCGGTGGGCATCGACACCAGGTCGGTGAGGAGCCGCCAGTCCACCGTGGCCAGGCGTGGCCGGGCCCGCTCGACCCAGGGCAGGTGCTCCGGGAACCACTGGGGCCGCGTGATGATCCGGACGCTGCCGACCGCCTCCCACAGCGGCGACACCGCGAACCGGGTCGTCGCCAGGTCCCGCGCGTTCAGTCCGACCAGCATCATCGGCGCCTCCGTTGGATTTGACAGGCGCCAAATCTATCGCCGCCGGCAGGCCGGGCCGGCACGGTGGGCGGCATGACGACCGCCTCCACGGCGACGGCTGCCGGCCACCGTCCGGCCGGCCGCTGGCCGCGCCCCTTTCGGCTGCTCTACACGGCGACGGTCGTGCACGACGTCGGCTTCCACGTCAGTCACCTGGCCGTGCCGGTGCTCGCCGTCTCCGTGCTCTCCGCCAGCCCCGGCCAGGTGGGGTTGCTCGGCGCGCTGAGCACCGCCGCGTTCCTGCTGATCGGCCTACCGGCCGGGGTCTGGATCGATCGCTGGCCCCGCCGTACCGTGCTGGTCGGCGCGGACCTGCTGCGCGCGGCACTGGTCGCCTCGGTGCCGGTGGCCTGGTGGGCCGGTTGGTTGACCATTCACCAGCTCTACGTCGTCGTGCTGCTGAGCGGTGTCGGCGCCGTCTTCGCGGACGTGGCGGCGCAGAGCGTCCTACCCGAGCTGGTCGGCCGGGACCGGCTGGTCGCGGCGAACGCGCTGCTGATGACCACGAGCGGCACGCTGCAGATCGCCGGACGCGGGCTCGGCGGTCTGGTGGTGCAGGCACTCACCGCGCCGGTCGCGATCGTGGTGGACGCGGTCGGCTTCGCGGTCGCCGCCGCCGTCCTCCGCCGGATCCCGACGCCGCCGCGGACGACGCCGACCCGGCGACGCGGCGGATTCGGTCGGCAACTCGGCGCCGGCGTCCGGCACGTACTCGGCAACCCGCTGCTGCGCCCGCTCGCCGTCTCGACCGCGAGCATCAACCTGACCATGCAGCTGACCACCACGATGCTGCCCGTCGTCTTCCTCCGCGACCTGGGCCTCGGTCCGGCCACGCTGGGGCTGTTCCTCGCCGCAGGCGGGGTCGGCGCGTTGCTCGGGGCGGTGAGCGCCCGACCGATCGCGCGGCGGATCGGCCACGGCCGCGCGCTCTGGCTGCCCGGACTGCTCGTCGCGCCGCTCGGCCTGCTCGTCGCACTGGTCGACACCGGCCCGATGCTGTGGCTTGCCGGCGTCGGTTGGCTCGTGCTGGCCTGGCGGACCGGCATCGGCAACGTCGTCGGGGTGAGCCTGCGGCAAAGCGTTACCCCCGACGCGCTGCTCGGGCGGATGAACGCCACCTTCCGGTTTCTGCTCACCGGGGCGCTCACCGTGGGCGCCGCGGTCGCCGGGTTGCTGGCCCAGTACGTCGACGTGCGCACCTCGCTCCTGGTCGGCGCGGTCGCCAACGGGCTCACCTGGCTGCCGGTCCTCTGCTCACCGCTGCGGGCGCTGCGCTGCCCGCCGGCGGCGACATCGGACGTCGGCTGACCGGACGCGTTGTTACCCGGGTGTTACGGCACGGCGAAGCTGCTGCCGCGCAGGGCCTCCACCGTGGATCCGACGACGCCGGCGACGAGGCCGGACCGCGCAACGGATCGAGGGGAAACGACGATGAGGATCAGGAGCGCACTGACGGCACTGGCCGTCCTGGTCGCCGGCCTGGTGGCCGGCGCGGGCACCGGCACGGCGGCCACCACCAGCCGGGCGGCGGCCACCGGGGCGCCGTACTGCGGGATCACCTGGGGCAGCGGGGAGAAGGCGGCCGGCACGCTGAGCAGCGCCCCGCTGACCGACGTGCGTACCGGCCGGCACGAGTGCTACGACCGGGTGGTGTTCGAGTTCGCCGGGCCGGTGAACGGCTACACGGTGGGCTACGGCGAGACGTGGACCGAGGGCGAGGGGCTGGCGCTGTCGCCGTACACCGCCGGTGGCGCGCTGCTGCGAGTCTCCCTCCAGGCCCCGGCGTACGACGACGCGCACGTGGGCACCGTGCCGTACCGGGTGGGCGAGCACGCGGCCAACGTGCTGCGCTACCAGACCCTGCGGGACGTGGTCTTCGGCGGCAGCTTCGAGGGCTACAGCACCTTCGCCGTCGGCGTGCGGGCACGGCTGCCGTTCCGGGTCTTCGTCCTGGCCGGCCCCGGTACGCACAGCCGGATCGTGCTGGATGTGGCGCACCAGTGGCAGGAGTGAACCACCGCGCGGACGAGGGTCCGGCACCGGCCGGGCCCTCGTCATCGTCCGTTGCGCCAGGGCTCACCGGCGTCGCCCGGGGCTACGCTGGTGGCGTCATGGACGGCCGCGTGCTGCTGGTCGAGGACGATGCCTCCATCAGGGAGGTCACCGCCCTCGGGCTGCGCCGGGCCGGTTTCCGGGTCGACACCGCAGTCGACGGCCGGGCGGCGCTCGCCGCCTGGCGGGCGCAGCCGGTGGACCTGATCGTGCTGGACGTGATGCTGCCCGGCCTCGACGGCCTGGAGGTCTGCCGCGAGGTGCGGCGCAGCAGCCCGGTACCGATCCTCATGCTCACCGCCCGCACCGACATCATCGACGTGGTCGTCGGCCTCGAGTGCGGCGCCGACGACTACCTGCGCAAGCCCTTCGACCTGCCGGAGCTGATCGCCCGGGTCCGGGCGGTGCTGCGCCGGGCCAGCGCGCCGGCCGAGCGCGGCACGCTCACCGTCGGCGACCTGGAGATCGATCCGGCCAGCTTCGTGGTCCGCAAGGACGGTCGGGAGTTGCCGTTGACCGCCACCGAGTTCCGGCTGCTGCTGGAGCTGGCCCGCCGCCCCGGCCAGGTCTTCACCCGCGAGATCCTGCTCGATCGGGTGTGGAACCACAGCTATCTCGGCGACTCCCGGCTGGTCGACGTGGCCGTGCAGCGGCTGCGCGCGAAGGTCGAGGAGGACCCGGCTCACCCCCGGCTCATCCGGACCGTACGCGGGGCCGGCTACAAGCTGACGACGCCGTGAGTGTGACGCGATGGCCGCGGACCGCGTACCCCCGGGCCGGCTCCGCCGCCGGCTGACCATCGCGTTCGTGCTCGTCGCCGGGGTCTCCGCCGGGCTGCTCGCCGGCGGGTCGTACCTGCTGCTGTGGCAGACCCGGCTGGACGCCTCGGTCCAGCAGGCCGCGGCCGACGCCCGCTACCAGCTCGTGCTGGCCGCCCAGTTCCAGCCGCTGACCGAGCAGCGCCGCGCCGACCTGCTGCGCAGCTTCGAGGCGAGCGGCCGGCACGTCCTGCTGGCCGACGGCGACGACGTGCGGGCCGCCAACCCCGCGTTCGCACCGGCGCTCGGCGCGCCGCTGCGGGCCACCGTCGCCGGCGGCGAGCTGGGCTACGAACGCTCCGCGCCGTCGGCCCGGCCGCGCCTGCTGGTGGTCGGCGGCCGGATACCCGGGTCGAGCAGCGAGCTCTACGTGGTCACCGCCGAGGAGGACCTGCTCGCCGACCTCGACCAGCTGC
Organism: Micromonospora sp. NPDC051006; assembly: GCF_044456245.1. Lineage (NCBI taxonomy): Bacteria > Bacillati > Actinomycetota > Actinomycetes > Micromonosporales > Micromonosporaceae > Micromonospora > Micromonospora sp. NPDC051006. Next base: position 33,807 of record NZ_JBITFP010000034.1, on the reverse strand, counting down.
GCACGGCGCTGCTCGCCGGCTGGGCCCTGGTCGTGCTCACCGCGGCCGCCGTGGGGCACACCCTGGCCCGGCGGACCCTGGAGCCGGTCGGACGGGCGAGCCGCGCCGCACAGGCGGTCGCCGAAGGGCTGCTCGCCACCCGGCTGCCGGTCCGCGGCCGCGACGAGTTCAGTGTCTGGGCCGCGTCGTTCAACGGCATGGCCGAGGCGCTGGAGGCGAAGATCCATGCGCTGTCCCGAGCCCAGGCCCGGGAGCGGCGGTTCACCGCCGACGTCGCCCACGAGCTGCGTACCCCGGTGACCGCCCTGGTGGCGGCGGCCTCGCTGCTGCGCGACCACCTCGACCAACTGCCCGGCGACGCCCGCCGGGCGGCGGAGCTGCTCGTCGCCGACGTGGTCCGGCTGCGCCGGCTGGTCGAGGACCTGATGGAGATCTCCCGGCTGGACGCCGGGCAGGAGCCGCTCGCGGTCCAGCCGGTGGATCCGCTCGCCCTGCTGCACGCCCTGGTCGGGGCGCACGGCTGGCGCGACCGGGTGGTCGTCGCCGGTGGGCCGGCTCCGCTGCGCACCGACCCGCGACGGCTGGAGCGGGTGCTGGCCAACCTGGTCGGCAACGCGGTCGAACACGGCGGCGGCGAGGTCCGGGCCGGCGTCGAGCGGGACGGGCCGAGCGTCGTCTTCGACGTCGCCGACCGTGGACCCGGCATCCCCGCCGCACACCTGCCCCGGCTCTTCGACCGCTTCTACAAGGTCGACCCGGCCCGCTCCGGCCGGGGCAGCGGGCTCGGGCTCGCCATCGCGCAGGAGAACACCCGACTTCTCGGCGGCCGGCTGACCGTCCGCAGCGAGCCGGGATTCGGCACGCTCTTCCGACTCGCGCTGCCCGCCGCCGGGCCGGACGCCCCCGACCCGCCCGCCAATACGCAGCCCGCCGGGCCGGACGCTTCCGACCCGCCCGCCGGGACGCAGCCCGCCGGCCCGTCCGCCACATCGCACGAGCCCCGGGGCGGCGCCGCGGATCCGGACGCGCGGGAGGCGGCCCGATGAGACGACCACTCGCCAGCCTGCTGCTGATCTGCGTGCTGCTGCCCGCCGGTTGCGCGCCCGCGCGCTCCGGGTCGCTGGGTCCGGCCCCCACGGCGGCACCGCCGACGTCCGCCCCGGCCACGCCGACCCCGACCGCCGACGTGGCCACGTCGCCGCCCGCCCCGGCCACGTCCGGCGCTGCGCCGGCATCACCGGTCCCGCCGCCGGTCGGTGGCGACCCCGCTCCCGCCGGCACGATCACCGTCGAGCTCTGGTTCGTCCGCGACGGACGGCTGGCACCCACCCGACGGACCCGGCCGAGCACCCCGGCCACCTCGCGGCTGGCGCTCGCCGAGCTGGCAGACGGCCCCACCGGCGCGGAGGCGGCCACCGGCCTGAGCACCCTGCTGTCCGCCGGCGCCGAACCGGTCGGGGTGGCCGGCGGGGTCGCCACCGTCCGGCTGCCGTCCACCGCCGGTGACCTGGCGACCCGGCGGCTGCGTCAGGCGCAGGTGGTGTGGACGCTCACCCAGTTCCCCACCGTGCGGCGGGTGCGCTTCGACCCACCGGCCGAACCCGCCGACGGCCCGGTCGACCGCACCGACTACGCCGGCCTGCTGCCGCCGATCGTGGTGACCGGCCCGGCCATCGGCCAGCGGATCGGCAGCCCGCTGACGGTCGCCGGAACGGCCGACGTGTTCGAGGCCACGGTGAGCGTCCGGCTCCTCGACGCGGACGGTCGGGAGATCGCCACCACCTTCACCACCGCCACCTGCGGCACCGGCTGCCGAGGTGACTACCGGGTGGCGCTCGCGTGGCGGGTCGCCCGAGAGCAGCGCGGCACCGTCGAGGTCTACGAGGTCTCCGCGCAGGACGGCTCGCGGGTGAACGCGGTCAAGGTGCCGGTGACGCTCGTCCCCACCGGCCGCTGAGCCGTCGGCGGGTGACCCGGTTGGACACCTTGCGGCACGGATATCCCAAGCCGCTGCGCGGACCGGATGCGGCCCGCTAGCGTCGGATCCGAAGTCGTTTCGCGGGTACGGCGCCAACGGGGTGGGCAGCCGCGGGCCCGGCCCGGCCCGGCCCGCCGACGGGACCTCGCTGACCGGGGTCGTCCGTGCTTCCCGCTCCGCCCCGCCTGACCGTCCCCGGCGCACAGAGCCGGCACCGAGTCCGCACGGAAGGCTTCACCATGCCCGGAGCAACCTCGACCTCCCCCGGTGCCCCCGACGCGGAGACGACGACCGGGGGGCACCCGCGGCGCTGGGTCGCGCTGGCGGTCATCGCGATCGCCCAGCTGATGGTCGTGCTGGACGCCACCATCGTGAACATCGCGCTCCCCCACGCCCAGGCCGACCTGCGCATCAGCGACGCCGACCGGCAGTGGGTGGTCACCGCGTACACGCTGACCTTCGGCGGTCTGCTGCTGCTCGGCGGGCGGATCGCCGACTACTGGGGCCGTAAGCGGGCCTTCCTGGTCGGCATGGTCGGCTTCGCGGTCGCCTCCGCCATCGGCGGCGTCGCCAACACCGGCGAGATGCTCTTCGCCGCCCGCGCGCTGCAGGGCGCGTTCGGCGCGCTGCTCGCCCCAGCCTCGCTGGCGCTGCTCACCGTGCTCTTCACCGAGACCCGGGAACGGGCCAAGGCGTTCGCCGTGTACGGCGCGATCGCCGGCGGCGGCTCGGCGGTCGGCCTGCTCCTCGGTGGCGTGCTCACCGAGTACGCCTCCTGGCGCTGGTGCCTGCTGGTGAACATCCTGATCGCCGCGGTGGCGCTGGCCGCCGCGATCCCGCTGGTACCGGAGAGCCGGGCGCACGGGAACACCCGGTACGACGTACCCGGCGCGGTCGTCGTCACCGCCGGCCTGGTCAGCCTGGTCTACGGCTTCACCAGGGCCGCCGAGGACGGGTGGCGCGCCACCAGCACCCTCGCGTTCATCGCGGTCGGCCTGGCCCTGCTGGCCGCGTTCGTGGTGATCGAGCTGCGCTCCGGGCATCCCCTGTTGCCGATGCGGATCCTGCTGGACCGCAACCGCGGCGGGGCTTACCTCACCTCCACGCTGATCGGTGCCGGCCTCTTCGGCGCGTTCCTCTTCCTGACCATCTACTTCCAGGTCGTGCTCCGGTACACCCCGCTGGAGGCCGGGCTGGCCTCGCTGCCGGTGACCGCCGGCGTGCTGATCGCCGCGGGCGGCGCGAGCCAGCTGCTGCCCCGGATCGGGGCGAAGCCGCTGATGCTGTCCGGCGCGGTCCTCGCCGTCGTGGGCATGGCGGTGCTCACCCAGGTCGAGGCGGACACCTCGTTCGTCACCCACCTGCTGCCCGCCCAGTTCATCCTCGGCCTGGGCCTCGGCTTCACCTTCGTGCCGTTGTCCAGCCTCGCCCTGTACGGGGTGCCCGAGCACGACGCGGGTGCGGCCAGCGCCACGCTCAACGCCACCCAGCAGGTCGGCGGCTCGCTCGGCACCGCGCTGCTGAACACGATCTACACCAGCGCGGTGGCCGGGTATCTCACGAACCGGGTGCCGGACCAGACCAACCAGGTCAAGGCGTTGGTTCACGGCTACTCGACGGCGTTCGTCTGGGCCGCCGGCCTGATCCTGCTCGCGGGTCTGGCCACGCTGGTGCTGGTCCGGGTCCGCCGCGAGGACGTCCCCACCGGCGGCGCGGTGCACATGGGCTGAACCCGCGGCCCCCGGCGGTCACCCCCGGGCTGGTGGCCGCTGGGGATGCGTCTCAGACCGAGTGTTGCAGCACCGGGACGATGCGGAAGTCGACGCTGCCCTGGTCGATCGTCGCGTGCACCGGCGAGGCGGCCATCTCCGTCATGACCCCGGACGCGCTGCGCCGCCCGTCGGCCGCGGTCTCCCAGGCCACGATATCGATGATCGTGCCGTCGTCGCCCTGCGCGATCCGACGCCAGCGGAAACCGGGCTGGCGCCGGACGTAGTCGTTGATGTCCGCGTTGGCCGCGACGAAATCGGCCCCGGTGAGGCCGGCGACAAGCCGGAACGTGGTCACTTCGAGCGCTTCAGCCATGGCAGTGCTCCTTCTCCTGGACGTCGTCAGCCCAGCGCGGTGGGGCGGACGACCAACTCGTTGACGTCGACGTCGCCGGGCTGGGCAACCGCGTAGCCGATCGCGTCGGCCACCGCGGCGGCCGGGATCGCCAGGCTGTCGGAGGCGGCCCGCACGGCGGCCCGCACCTGCGGGTCGCCGCCGTGTTCGAGGAGTTCCGACCGGGTGTAGCCGGGGCTGACGACGGTAACCCGGATGTCCCGGTTCTCCTGGCGCAATCCTTCCGACAGTGCCCGGACGGCGTACTTGGTCGCGCAGTAGACCGCGGCCGTCGGGTCGACCCGGTAGGCAGCCGTCGAGCCGACGTTGACGACGTGGCCGGCACCTCGGGACCGCATCAGCGGCAGGACGGCCGCGATGCCGTGCAGGGTGCCCCGCAGGTTCACATCGATCATCTGGTTCCACTCGTCGACCCGCCCGGCGTCGAGCGTCGACAGGGGCATCACACCGGCGTTGTTGACCAGTACGTCGATGCGCCCGTGCCGCTCGTACGCGCCATCGGCGAAGGCCCGCACGCTGTCCAGGCGGGTCACGTCGAGCTCCTGGTGCTCGGCCCTGCCGCCGGCGGCGCGTAGCTCGGAGACCAGGACGGCGAGCCGGTCGACCCGCCGGGCGCCGAGCACGACGTGGTGGCCGTCGGCGGCCAGCCGGCGCGCGGTGGCCTCGCCGATGCCACTGCTCGCGCCGGTGATGAGGACGATCTTGGATGCTGGGGTGTTCATGGGGACTCCTGATCGGTTCGGCCAGCTGTGGGTGGCTGGGGTCAAGGATCAGGCGGTCGCCGGGCCGGGAGAAGGCCGTGTCTTCCTGGGTGCGCCGCACCCTGGCAGTTGGCCGACGAGGCGACCTACGCTGGTCGGATGCCAGCGGCCACCAGCAAGCTCGGGGAGTTCCTGCGGGCCCACCGCGCCCGGGCCGACCCGACGGACGTCGGTATGCGTGGCGGTGGCGACCGCCGGGTGCCCGGGCTGCGCCGCGAAGAGGTCGCCGTGCTGGCCGGGGTGAGCGTCGACTACTACGCCCGTCTGGAGCAGGGCCGGGAACGGCATCCCTCGCCGCAGCTCCTCGAGGCGATCGGGCGGGCTCTCCGGCTCGACGGCGACGCCCGCGGCCATGTCTTCCGGCTTGCCGGGCTCCATCCCAGCCTCGCCCTGAACAGCTCCCGGGACCTCGTCCACCCGGCGTTGCGGCAACTGCTGGACGCGTTTCCCGCCTCGGCCGCCTACGTGCTCAGCCCCGCGTTCGACGTGCTCGCCAGTAACGGCGTCGCCGCCGCGCTGCTCTCGCCGTTTCCCGGCATGGACAACATGGTCCGGGTGCTGTTCCAGCACCCGCAGGCGCGCGCCGTGTTCGTGGAGTGGCCGACCCTGACGGAGAACGTCGTTCACGCCCTGCGGCTGAACGCGGGCCACTACCCGGACGATCCGGACATCCGCGCGCTCGTGGCCGAACTCCGGCAGGCCTCACCACGGTTCCGGTCGTTGTGGGCGGACCAGACCGTGCGCGGGCTGACCCGACTGTTCAAGGTCTTCGTCCACCCCGAGGTCGGCCGGGTCGAGTTGACCTATCAGAGCTTCGACGTCCGCGACGCCCCCGGTCAGCAACTGCTCGTCGGCACGCCGGAGCCGGGGAGCCGCAGCGCCCAGGCCCTCGCCTACCTGGCCGGCATGCACGTCGCGGCCTGACCAGGCCGGCCCCTCAACCGACCTGGTCCGCCGCGCGCAGCAGGCACGGGTGGCGGCCGCAGCCGCCACCCGGCTCAACCCTTCACGCAGACTACCTGCTTGAGGTGTGCGACCACCTCGACCAGGTCCTCCTGCTGGGCCATCACCTCGGTGATGTCCTTGTAAGCGCCGGGGATCTCGTCCACCACCCCGGCGTCCTTGCGGCACTCCACGCCGGCCGTCTGCGCCGCAAGGTCCTCGGTGCTGTAGGTCCGCTTCGCCTGCGCCCGGGACATCCGACGACCCGCCCCGTGCGAGGCGGAGCAGTAGGCGTCCGGGTTGCCCTTGCCGCGCACGATGTACGACCCGGTGCCCATCGAGCCCGGGATGATGCCCAGGTCTCCCTTGCCGGCCCGGATCGCGCCCTTGCGGGTGACCAGCACCTCCACCCCGCCGTAGCTCTCCTCCGCCACGTAGTTGTGGTGGCACGAGATCGGCTCGTCGTAGCCCACCTGCGGGAAGCGTTCGCGGACCACCTCGCAGAGCACGGCGAGCATCATCGCCCGGTTACGCCGTGCGTACTCCTGCGCCCACCACAGGTCCCGGCGGTACGCGGCCATCTCCGGCGTGCCGGCGAGGAACACCGCCAGGTCCCGGTCGGGCAGGTCGGTGTTGTGCGGCAGCCGCCGCGCCACCGCCATGTGCCGCTCGGCCAGCTCCTTGCCGATGTTGCGGGAGCCGGAGTGCAGCAGGAGCCACACCCGCCCCTCGTCGGCCCCGCCCTGCTCCAGGCAGACCTCGATGAAGTGGTTGCCGCCGCCGAGGGTGCCCAGCTGCCGCTGCGCCCGGACCTCCAGCTGGGCCACGCCACGATCCAGGTCGGCGAAGCGCCGCCAGAAGTCGTCCCAGCCGCGCTGCTCCAGGCCGTGTACCCGGCGCGGGTCGACGGGCCGCTCGCGCTGGGCGAACCCGACCGGGATGGCGGCCTCGATCGCGGAGCGCAGCCCGGCGAGGTCGTCGGGCAGGTCGGCGGCGGTGAGCGAGGTCCGCACGGCGGACATCCCGCAGCCGATGTCGACGCCGACCGCCGCCGGCGACACCGCCTGCCGCATCGCGATGACCGAGCCGACCGTGGCGCCCTTGCCGAAGTGCACGTCCGGCATCACCGCGACACCCTCCACCCAGGGCAGCGTGCCGATGTTGCGCAGCTGCCGGGCGGCCTGCGGCTCGATGCCGTACGGGTCGGTCCAGACCCGGACCGGCGCCCGGGTGCCGACCAGCGGGGTGTAGCCCATCGTCGTCTCCTCATCTCGTGCGTGACGGTGTCGGAGCGGCTGGCCGGATTCGAACCGGCGATCTTCACCCTGGCAAGGTGACGCGCTGCCTGGCTGCGCTACAACCGCGATGCGGTACGACGCCCTCGTGGCGTGGTACGCGTAGGCCGTACGGGATTCGAACCCGTGACCTCCCGGGTGAGAACCGGGTGAGCTTCCGCTGCTCCAACGGCCCGTGCCCGGGCGGGGGACCCCCCGCCCCGCCCGGATCCGGGGTCACGGACGAAGAAGCCGCCCGGACCCCGGTGGGGTGGGCGGCTGCGCGTGCGCGCTGGCGCTAGTCGCGCCGCCTCCCCCGACGCCGGCCCGAACCGGACCGGCGCCCACCCAGGGCTGGTTCGCCGGTGAAGGCCGACGCACCACCGCACGGCACAGGCCGTGTGGTTCGGGTATTGGTGCGCTGCGACACGACGTACTCCCTGGCTCTGGTCAGTTGACCTTGCACGGATGACGGTATGCGGGCCGACGGGCCGCGGCAATCGATATTCACCGCAGGCGACGTTTCGGCCGGGACCGCACGGTCCGGCGGCTAGCGTGCCCGTGGCGGTGCTGGTCCCACGGGGAGGCGATGGTGGATCTGAAGCAGCAGGTGGCGGACAGGTTCCGCGAGGTCAACGGGGAGCATCCGATGACCATTGCGGACGACGCGTACGTCAGCCGGCAGTTCGTGGTGCTCGACGACCTCTGCGCGGCCCACGGCCGCGACCCCCAGCAGGTACGCCAACTGATGCTGGAGCGGCGGTTGCCGCTGCCGGGCTATCTCCGCTCGGATGGCGCGCAGATGGTGCCCGCCGACCTGTTCGCCCTGGCCGACCAGGCCGGCGGTCCGGAGCGGCTGGCCGACTGGTTCGCCGCGCACTGGGCGGATCGGGCTGTCGGCGAGGCGGAGTGGGACGCCTACCTCGACGGTCAGTATGTATGTCTGCACTCGGTCACGCCGGGCACCATCGTCCGGAAGACCGAGCTGGTGGCCGCGATCTCGGCCGCCGCCGCTGAGCTGGACGCCAACCCGGTGCGCGACGCGGACACCGACGACCGCCTGGCCCGGCTCCACGCGCTGGTCGACGAACTGGACGCCCTGGAACCCGCGTTCACCGGATATGACCGGCTCCGGTTCGGCGGTCCGACCTCGCGGGACCGCTGCGTCGACGCGGTCCGGGTACGCCACCCGCGCCGGCGCTGAGCGCGGCGCGCCGGGCCGGCGGCTCAGGCCACCGACCCGGCCGGGCTCACCGCCCGGGTCGCGCAGCGAGCATCTCGAGGTAATGCGGATTGCGCATGACGCCGAGGATGTTGCCGAAGGGGTCCACCACCGAGGCGGTGACGAAATCTCCCTCACCGCGCGGGGTGGGCGGCTGGTGCTCGCGGGCCCCGGCCTTGAGCAGGGTCGCCACCGTGGCGTCGAGGTCGTCGACGTGCCAGTAGGCGATCGCGCCGCCGGGCGCGGCCGACGGCCCGTCCGGGGCGTAACGGCTGTCGATCAGGCCCAGCTCGTGCTGATAGTCGCCGAGCCGGAACTCGTAGTACGCCGGCCGGCCCGCGCCGTCGCGCACCTCGTAGTACGGCTCGACGCCGAACAGGTCCGCGTACCAGTCCTTCGCGGCGGTCAGGTCGGCGGCCCAGAAGCTGACGGTGGCCAGTCCTCGCAACTGCATGGGATTTCCTCTCGTCGGTCGATTCCGCTGACTTCGACGCTACGAGGGCTTGCGGAACGTGTGGTTCCGCAATTGCTGGCAGACTCGCTGACATGCTGGAAACCTCGGTTCGGCTGCTGCGGTTGCTGGCCCTGTTGCAGGACGGGCGGGACCGCTCCGGCCCGGATCTCGCCGCCCGCCTCGACGTGACCACCCGGACCGTCCGCAACGACGTCGAGCGCCTGCGCGTCCTCGGTTACCGGATCGACTCCCAGCCGGGCACCGGCGGTGGCTACCGGCTCGGGGCCGGCTCGGAGTTGCCGCCGCTGCTGCTCGACGACGACGAGGCGGTCGCCGTCGTGGTCGGCCTGCGCGCCGCGGCCGCCGGCACCGTCTCCGGCATCGAGGAGACCTCGCTGCGGGCGCTGGCCAAGCTCGAGCGGTCGCTGCCCTCTCGGCTGCGGCACCGGGTGGACGCCCTGCGGGCGGCGACGGTCTCCGCCGCCGGCGGCGGACCGACCGTCGACGCGGCCACGCTGACCGCCGTCGCGACGGCCATCCACCGCCGCGAGCGGCTGCGCTTCGACTACGTCGGGCACGACGGCGCGGGCAGCGTGCGCACCGTGGAGCCGCACCGGCTGGTCTACACCGGACGACGCTGGTACCTGCTCGGTTGGGACCCGGACCGCGCCGACTGGCGTACCTTCCGGGCCGACCGACTCCGGCCGCGGATCCCGACCGGCCCGCGCTTCGCGCCCCGGGAGCCGCCGGGCGGGGACGCGGTCGCGCACGTGCTACGCGGCGTCGGCTCGGCGGCCTGGCCGCACCCCGCGCGGGTACGTCTGCACGCGTCCGCCGCCGTGATGGCGCAGCGGTTGCCGGCCACGGCGGGGGTGCTGGAGGCGGTCGACGAGCGGAGCTGCCTGTTGCAGACCGGCGGGGAGTCGCTGGCCAACCTGGCCGCCTTCCTGGGCACCCTCGACGTGCCGTTCGAGGTGCTCGACCCGCCGGAGCTGCGGGACCTGCTGCGCCAGTTGGCCGGCCGCTACGCCGCGGCGGCCGACGCCGGCCCGTAGCGCTGACCGCCGCCGCGGCGACTACCGTTGGCGTTCGTGGCCCTGATGCGCGTCGACTTCTACTCCGAGGTGCTGACCCTCAGCACGTCGATGACCGTGATCCTGCCGCAGCGCACGTCGTCCCAGATCGGACTCTCCGGTGGGACGACCGACGGCGACCCGCCGGTGCTCTACCTGCTGCACGGGCTGACCGACGACGACACCATCTGGCTGCGCCGTACCGCCATCGAACGGTACGTGGCGCCGCTCGGGCTCGCCGTGGTGATGCCCCGGGTCGCCCGCAGCTTCTACACCGACGAGGCGCACGGCAACCGCTACTGGACCTTCCTCAGCACCGAGCTTCCGCAGCTGTGCCGGTCGTTCTTCCGCCTCTCCGACCGCCGCGAGGACACCTTCGTCGCCGGCCTCTCGATGGGCGGCTACGGCGCGGTCAAGTGGGCGCTGCGCGAGCCGGCCCGGTTCGCCGCCGCGGCCAGCCTCTCCGGGGCGCTCGACGTCGCGCACCGGCACCGGCACCCGACCAACCCGATCGATCCGGCGGTCTGGCACACCGTCTTCGGCGACCGGCCGGTCGCGGGCAGCGACGACGACACCGTCGCCCTGCTCGACCGGGTGCCCGACGCCGACCGGCCGGCGCTCTACGTCGCCTGCGGCACCGAGGACTTCCTGTACGAGGACAACCTGCGTTTCGTCGACGCGGCGCGGGGGCGGGGCGTGCCGCTCACCGTCGACTTCTCCCCCGGCAGTCACGACTGGGCGTACTGGGACGCGAAGATCCAGGACGTGCTCGCCTGGCTGCCGTTGCGGGCCGCCCCGGACACGGCCGCCGCCACGTCGGTCAGCGGCGCGACGGACTGAGCCGGCGTCAGGCGCCGACGGTGCCGTCGATCGCCTCGCGCAGGAAGTCGGCGTGCCCGTTGTGCCGGGCGTACTCGTGGATCAGGTGCAGCATCACCAGCCGCAGCGAGACGTCCTCGCCGGACTTGGCGTGGTGGGCGGTGACGTCCAGCGACTCCGCCTCCCGCTCGATGCGCCGGGAGTGCTCCACCTCCCGCCGCCAGGCGGCGAACGCCTCCGTCCGGCTCGCCGAGCGGGCGTCGTACGCCTGCTGGAAGTCGCCGGTGCTCGACCACACCAGCGGGATGTCCTCACGGTTGATGGTCCGCCGGAACCAGGCCCGCTCGACCTCCGCCATGTGCCGCACCAGCCCGAGCAGGGAGAGCGTCGAGGGTGGCGACGACTGCATCCGCAGCTCCTCGTCGGAGAGCCCGTCGCACTTCAGCGCGAGCGTCGCCCGGTGATAGTCGAGGAACGCCCGAAGCATCTCCCGTTCCCCGCCGGTCACCGGTGGGCCGATCCGCTCCGTGGTCACTGTGGTCTCCCTTCCGTCCGGCCGGTTCGTCCGCCCCGCCGTCACGCAGCCGATCATGCCGGGTCCCCGCCGTGCCGGCGGGACCGGTCGGTTCAGCCCACCGAGGACCGGGCCACCGGGGCGTCGAAGTAGCGGTTCGGGTGCGGCTCGGCCTGGAGGCGGTAGTGCCACCACTCACGGTCGTAGTTGACGAATCCAGCGTCGGTCATCAACCGTTTCAGCAGCATGCGGTTCTCCCGAGCGGTGCCGGTGATCCTCGGGTCGGCGGTGTGCGCCCGGCTGTCGAAGCAGTCGAAGCCGGTGCCCATGTCGACGCTGTTGTCCGGGAACCGCTGGGCGCGTGGCGCGGTGCACGCCACCAGAGGCTGGCCGGGCACGTACGGCGGCTGGCTGGCGGCGGGCACGTCGACCAGGGTCAGGTCCAGCGTGCTGCCCCGGCTGTGCGCGGTGGGCGCGCCGATGTAGCCCTCGTCGAAGAGCCGGGACTTGGCCACCCGCGGGTAGAACTCGGCCTTCGTCTGCTGTTCGCCGGGGCGCTTGGCCCAGGCGACGAAGTCGTCGACGGCCGGCACCGGGCGGTAGCAGTCGTACACCTTGAGGCTGTGCCCGCCGGCCAGCGCGGCGTCCTGGACCCGGCGCAGCGCTTCGGCCGCCTCCCGGGTGAGCAGGCAGAGCGGCTCGGCGTAGCCGGTGATCGGCCGGCCGACGAAGTTGTGCGGGGTCGCGTAGCGGATGTCGCTGCCGATGCGGGGGTCCACGTCGCCGAGCACCACGAAGCCAGGCAGTCGGGCCGCCGACCGGCTGGTGGCCGGCGAGGCGGACGGGGTGGGGGCGGCCGGCGTCGGCGCCGGGCGGGGCTCCGGTCGCGAGCAGCCGGCGAGCGGCACGGCCAGTGCGAGCAGGGCGACGGCGGCCCGGGCCCGCAGCGGCAGTGAACCCCGGCGGGCTGTCGCCGCGCCGGGGTCCACCGGGCCGCTCAATCGGTCTGACCTGCGCACCCGTCCTGTCTACCAGTCCGCCCCGGGTGCTGCGCCGGGTCGGCGACCACCAGCCGCGACACCCGACAGCCGGGCCGGTGCCGCCGGGTGAACCGCGACGAACTCGGCGCGGCAGCCCCGGCGGGAACGGCCGCTAGGCGTCGGAAGCGTGGTTGAGGATCCGAGCGAGCCAGTCGTTACGGGTCCGGCGCGCCGCGGCCGAGACCTGCGCCTGCGGATACAGCGCGTCGAACCCGTGGAATCCACCCGCCCAGATGTGCAGCTCCACCTGGCCGCCGGCCGCCCAGATCCTGCTGGCGTAGTCGACGTCCTCGTCGCGGAAGACCTCGGCCGAGCCGACGTCGATGTAGCTGGTGGGCAGGCCCGAGAGGTCGTCGGCCAACGCCGGTGACACGTAGCTGGACACGTCGGCGTCGGCGAGGTCGCCGAGGACCGACCGCCAGGCGAACTCGTTCATCTCACGGGTCCAGACACCGGAGTCGCCCGCGTACTGCCGGCTGGAGGTGGTGCTGTTGCGGTGGTCGAGCATCGGGTAGATCAGCATCTGGGCCGCGATCGCCGGGGTGCCGTGGTCGCGCGCCATCAGGGTGAGCCCGGCGGCGAGGCCACCGCCCGCGCTGGCGCCCGCGACGACGACGCGGCTGGGATCGATGCCCAGCTCCTCGGCGTGCCCGACGGCCCAGCGCAGACCGTGCAGGCAGTCGTCGACCAGGGTCGTGCCGGTCGCCTCCGGCGCCAACCGGTAGTCCACGGAGACCACGACGGCGCCGAACAGGTCGAGCCACTCCAGCGGGATGTCGATGTTCGAGAAGCGGTCGCCCATGACCATGCCGCCGCCATGGATCCAGTAGACGCACGGGGCCGCCGTGGCACGATCCCCGGCGGGAGTGAAAATCGACAACGGGATCTGCGCGCTGTCCGGGCCGGTCACGATGACCTCTCGCCGGTCGACCGCGCGACCGTCCAGGAGGGTGTCGACCGGCGTCGGCGGGAGTTGGCGGAGCTGCGCGAGCACCTCGGCGTCGAGCCGGGGCATGAGCTGCATGTCGGCGAGCAGCGGGCGCAGCTCGGGGTCGATGTCGGGTCGGGCGAGTTTCACGCTGGGTTCCCTTCGAGGGTGATCAGGGAAGAAGGAAGGATCGATCTGCCGGTCAGCGGTCTGCGAAGGCGGCCTTGCCGCCGACCGGCACCTCGTCGAGGTACCGCGACTCGCCGGCGAGCAGCGGCTGGAGCTTCGCGACCAGCGCGGTGGCGCCCTCCGTCGCGAAGAACCTGCGGTGGGCGGCTTCGCTGGTCCAGCCCTCGGTGACGTGCACGACGTCGCGGTTGGCGGCGGAGCGACCGACCAGGAAGACGACGCAGTCCTCGTGGGTCATGGCGGGCGCGTCGAGCAGGAGTTCGACCAGCTCGTCGCCCTTGCCGGGCTGGGCAGTCATGGTGGCGTGGAAACCGTGGTGGACGGGCATCGGAGCAGATCTCCTCGATCGTGGAGCCGCTGTGCGCTCCTGGGATATCGACTCACCCATCAAACCGCCACGACCAGTGGAAACCCTAGATCGATGCTCCCTGCCTCTTGCCTGATCCTACCTATGAAGGGAGAAATGACGACTCAGCCGCGGGTCACGCCCAGCTGCTCGTCGAGGAACCGCAGCGCCGCCGCGTCGTCGTCGATCCCACCGCCCTCGTAGCCGTTGTACCGCCATACCGACAGCTCCGTCGCCCCCGCGTGCGCGTTGACGGCGGCGAAGACCGTCGACGGCGGCGGCGACACCACCTCGTCCTTGACCTCCTCCCCGCGGCTGAAGCCGGGGGAATCCCGTGGCTGAGGCGTGTTCACGCCGCGGCCTGTTCGGGTGGTTGGCGCTTCACAGACCGCCCAACGGCGAGGTCTCCACGCCCTGTCACCGCCAGCCCGGCGGCGAGGATGTTCTTGGCCGCATTGACGTCGGCGTTGTCCTGGTGCCCGCAGGCTACGCACCGGAAGACCACTTGGCTCTCGCGGGACTCCCGGGCAATGCGCTTGCAGGCGTGACAGGTCTGCGACGTGTACGCGGGGTTGACCTTGACGACCTCCGCCCCGTGGTACCGCGCGGCATGCTCCAGCTTGAGCAGGAATCCGCCCCAGCCTTTGGCGAGGATGGCCCGATTCAGGCCAGCCTTCTGCCGCACGTTGCGCCCGGGTTTCTCGACGGTGCCCTTGGCGCTGGCGGTCATGTTCTTGATGTGTAGGGCCTCGACGGCGACCAGGCCGTGCTCGCGGACGAGCCGCACGGCGCTCTGCGCGGCGAAGTCGGCCCGCCGGTCACGAATGCCGGCGTTGAGGCGGGCGAATTCGGCGCGGACAGCGTCGCGGCGCCTCGATCGACGATCGTGGCCGTGCACGCGCAGCGACCGCGACAGCCGTTGCTGCAACCGCTTGAGCCTCACCGCCTCGCCGCAGGTGACGAACTCCCGGTCGTACGCCTCGCCGTGCGAGGTGGCGACCGCCACGGCCACACCTCGATCGACTCCGATCGGCGCCTTGCCGTTCGGCGCCACCTCGCTCACACCGTCCTCGACACAGAACGAGATGTACCAGCGCCCCCCGGACCGGCTGACGGTGGCATAGCGGACGGAGCCGCCGAGCGGCCGGGTCCAGCGCAACCGCACCGGCCCGAACTTCGGCAGGCGCACCTCACCCCACCGCCGATTGAGCCGCCGCACCGTGATGTGGTGGCGGTCGGGGAACCGGAACGACGGTGCGGTGCGCGCCTTGGACCGCCACCGCACCTTCCACGTGCCGTGCCTCTTGCAGGCCCGTTCCAGGTCCCGCAGCGTCTGCTGAAGCGTGTGCGACGGGGCGTCGGCGAGCCACGCGCAGAGCGGGTCCTTCTTCGCCTCCGCCAACTGCCGGGCCTGCTCGACCTAGCCGATGAACGCGCCACGTCGGCGGTACTCACGGCGCTGCTCCAACGCCGTGTTCCACACCGCCCGACAGACCGCCCCCACCTTCTCGGCGTAGACAGCCTGCTCGTCAGTGAACGCGATCAGATAACGGCGGCCGGTCAGCATTCAGAAGGCGCATTGGAAGACGACGTTGCCGTTCAACCGCAGCGTGACGGACACCCAAAGAGCATACAACCTATCGTTATCTACCGTGCGTCCAAATTGACCCGCTAACCCCACGGCTAAAGCCGGGGGTCTGCGCGCTATTCATTTCGATCACCCCGGGCCCCTGCGGACCGGCGGGGTCCGGGGTGTCGCCGCGGCTCCACCCCGAACCCTGCCCCCGCGTGTCCATCTGCAGGTGCGCGAACCCGGCTGCCACCCAGAGCAGGTTCTCCAGCGGGTGCCCGCGCCCGCCGCCGTAACCGGCGTACTGCACCACCGTCGGCAGCGGGGCCTGAGCGCCGCGGGGCACCCGCAGCCAGGCCCGAACCGGTTGGCCGGCGAAGCCGGAGAAGGTCACGTCGAGGACCTCGATGCCGGCCAGCCGGGTGGCCACCGGCTCGGTGTGGACCTCCGAGCCGGCGGGCCGGGCCTCGGCCAGGGTGTCAGCCCAGAACCCGTCGAAGTCGGCCGGTTCCCGCACGTCGCCGCGATACCCGCGGAGCTGCTCCTCGGGCAGATCGGTGTACATCGGGCGCTCAGTCCACCACCGGCGTGGCGGTGAACACCGGGTGCATCCGCCGGGTGTGGTCGACGTGGCGCGCCGGCCCGCGCAGTGCCACCTGCGCGACCAGCCGGGGCTCGGTGCTGGACGCGGCGAGCCGCAGCTCCAGCTCGCCCGGCTCGACGACCCGCCGCCCGTCGCGTCCCGTGAACGAGAAAACGTCGGCCGGCACGGCCAGCGCGACCCGGCAGGACGCGCCGGCCTCGAGCGGCACCCGCAGGTAACCGATCAGTCGCTGCACCGGCTGCACCACCGAGGCGACCGGGTCGTGCGCGTAGACCTGCACCACCTCGCTGCCCCACCGGGCGCCGGCGTTGCGCAGCGTGAACGCCAGTCGCAGCTCACCGTCGGTCTGCGCGACCGCCCGTTCGACCGTCAGCTCCGACCAGTCGAACGTGGTGTAGGTGAGCCCGTGCCCGAAGCCGTACGCCGGGGAGGGGTCGACGTTGGAGACTTCGCTGGCCTGCCCGAGCCGGGCGGCGAGGTAGGTGGTCGGCTGGCCGCCGGTGCTGCGGGGCACGCTGACCGGAAGCCGCCCCTGCGGCTCGACCCGCCCGCTGAGCAGCCCGGCGATCGCCGGAAGCCCCTCCTCGCCGGGGAAGAAGGACTGCACGATGGCCGCCGCCTCGTCGAACGCCCGGCCCAGCGCGTACGGCCGGCCGGCGATCAGCGTCACCACCACCGGCGCGCCGGCGTCCAGCAACGCGTCGAGCAGCTGCTGCTGCACGCCGGGCAGGGCCAACGACTCCGCGTCGCATCCCTCACCGCTGGTGCCCCGGCCGAAGAGCCCGGCCCGATCGCCGAGGGCCGCGATCACCACGTCGGCGCCTCGGGCCGCCTCGACGGCCGCGGCGAACCCGTCGGTCTCTGGGCCGTCGACGCTCGCGCCGGCCGCGACGACGATCTCGCTGCCCGGGAATTCGGCACGCAGCGCCTCGGCGAGGGTGGGCAGCTCGATCCCGACCGGAATCTCCGGATGGTGGGCACCGACGTGCAGCGGGAACGAGTAGCAGCCCAGCACGGCCGTCGGGTTGTCGGCCTGGGGCCCGACCACCGCGATGCGCGCGGGCCGGGACAGCGGCAGGGCGCCGTCGTTGCGCAGCAGGACGACGGCCTGCTCGGCCACCTCGCGGGCGAGCGCCCGGTTGGCCGGCGGGTCCAGCTCGACGCTGCCCCGCACCGCCTCGGGGTCGGCGAGGTCGATGCCCTCGAGCGCCGGCGGCACCGGGTCCCACCCGGCGTCGAGGAGCCCGAGCTGCGCCTTCTGCAGCAACACCCGCCGCAGTGCCCGGTCGACCAGCGCCTCGGGCACGTGACCGGCGGCGAGCGCCGCGTGCAGCGGCTGGCCGAAGGTCTTCACCGTCGGCAGCTCGACGTCCACTCCGGCGGCGAGGGCCGCGCCGGCCGCCTCGCTCCAGCTGCCGGCCACCCCGTGCAGGGTGTGCAGGAAGGCGATGCCGAAGTAGTCGGCGACCACCGTGCCGGTGAACCCCCAGGTCTCCCGGAGCAGGCCGGTGAGCAGCTCCTCGTCGGCCGCCGACGGCACCCCGTCGGTGTCGGTGTAGGCGTGCATCACCGACCGCACGCCGCTCTCCCGTACCGCCATCTCGAACGGTGGCAGCATCACGTCGGCCCGCTCCCGCTGGCCCATCCCGACCGGCGCGTGGTTACGCCCGGCCCGGGAGGCGGAGTAGCCGACGAAGTGTTTGAGGGTGGCCACCACGCCGGCTGACTCCAACCCCTGGATGTACGCGGTGGCGACCGTGCCCACCAGGTACGGGTCCTCGCCGACGGTCTCCTCGACGCGCCCCCAACGGGCGTCGCGGACCACGTCGAGCACCGGCGCCAGCCCCTGGTGCACACCGAGGCGGCGCAGGTCCGCACCGATGAGGGTGGCCATCCGCCGGATCAGACCCGGGTCGAAGGTGGCCCCCCAGGACAGCGGCACCGGGTACGCGGTCGCGCCCCAGGTGGCGAAGCCCGCCAGGCATTCCTCGTGGGCCAGGGCCGGGATGCCGAAGCGGTTGGCGGCGGCGATGCGTTGCTGGGTCCGCACCAGCGAGAGCGCGCCCAGCGCCGGGTCCACCGGTGCGGTGCCGAACGGCCGGGTCAGCTGCCCCAGCCCGGTGGCGAGCAGCTCGTCGAGGTCGACCGGCTCCTCCATCTCGTGCTGGTGGGGCGCGACCTCACCGCCGTCGGCGGACGCGCCCACCCACACGCCGTAGAGCTGCGCCACCTTCTCCGCGAGAGTCATCTCGGCGATCAGGGCGTCGACCCGGGTGTTCAGGTCGAGTGACGGGTCGTTCCAGATCGCGGTGCCAGGTTCGATGTCCAGAGTCACGTTGTCGGTCACTTTCCTCCGACGCCCATCGGCCCCCGTACGAGGGCCCGCTGGGCGAACAGGTAGACGGTCATGTTTCGCCTCTCTGTGCGTACCGGTGCTGCTCAGCCCTTCACCGCACCCTGCAGGCCACCGACGATCTGCTTCTCTGCGAAGGTGAAGAAGAGAAGTGCCGGCAGCATCGCCAGCGAGGTGAACGCGAGGATTCCCGCGGTGTCGGAGGTGTACTGGCTGGAGAAGTTCTGCACGCCCAGCGGCAGGGTGTGCAGATCGGCGTCGCCGAGCACGAGCAGGGGCAGGAGAAAGGCGTTCCAGCTCGCCACGAACGCGAGAACCCCGACGGTGACCAGCGCGGGCCGGGACAGCGGCAGCATGATGCGCCACAGGAATCCCAGCCGACCGGCACCGTCGATCGCGGCGGCGTCCTCCAACTCGCGGGGGACGGCGGCCAGGAAGGGACGCAGGATCACGATCGTGAGCGGCAGCGAGAAGGCGACCTGCGGGAGGATCACCGCGTAGTAGGAGTTGATCAGGTTGAGGTCGCGCAGCATGAGGTAGAGCGGCAGGATCGCCGCCCCGGAGGGGAAGAGCAGGCCGAGGGTGAAGAAGGTGTAGAGCGCCTCCCGGCCGCGGAAGGCGTACCGGGCGAGCACGAACGCCGCGCAGACACCGAGCAGCACGACGGCGAGCGTGGTGCCCAGTGCGATCACCGCGCTGTTGAACGCCTGCTGCCAGAAGTCGCTCTGCGTCAGCACCCTGGCGTAGTTGTCCCACACCCACGGGTCGGGCAGGCCGGCCGGGTCCGCGATGATCTGCGGGGTGGTGCGGAAGCCGCCGACGATCACGTAGACCACCGGGGCGATCGAGACGGCGGCGATCGCGAGGGCCAGCCCGTAGGTCAGCGGACTGCCCCACGAGAACGGGCGGCGGTTCGGCGACGAGGGGGACGTCAGGGCGTTCTCGGCCACGGTCAGTTCCTCCTTCCGGTGACGGCGCCCTCGATGTCGCGACGGAGGAGGAAGCGCTGGAACAGCAGCGCCGCGATGAACGAGATGGCGAACAGGATCACGGCGACCGCGTTGCCGTAACCCCAGAGCCGGGCGAAGAAGCCGTTGTCCACCATGTAGGTGGCCATGGTCGCCGAGGCGCCGAGCGACCGGACCGCGGGCACCGAGGTCACCCAGATCACCTCGAAGGCCTGCAGCGAGCCGATCATCGACAGGAACATCCAGATCCGGATCGTGGGGCCGAGCAGCGGAAACATCACGTGGCGCTGCGTCTGCCACCAGCTCGCGCCGTCGATCGCAGCAGCCTCGGTCAGCTCGGGCGGCACGTTCGACAGGCCGGCGAGCAGGAGGATGATCGCGAAGCCGACGTACTTCCAGGTGAGGACGAACAGCATCGTCCAGATCACGACGTCGAGGTCGGCGAGCCACGCCTGCACGAAGCTGCCCAGGCCGATCTGCTTGAGCAGGGCGTCGACGGTGCCGCCGCCGGTGAGCAGCAGCTTCCACATGATGCCGACGGTGACCTCGGCGAGGACGTACGGCACGAACACGAGCAGGCGGAACACGGCGCGTCCGCGGAAGCGACGGTTGAGCAGCAGGGCCACCGCCAGGGCGAGAGGGCCCTGGATCACCAGCGACCCCACCACGATGATGGCGTTGTTGCGCAGCGCGTCCAGGAAGACCGGGTCCTGGAAGGCGAGGACGTAGTTGTCGTAACCGACGAACTCGGTCGGGGGTCCGACTCCGCGCCAGCGGAAGAGACTGTAGTAGACCGCGAACCCCATCGGCACCAGCACGAACATCACGTAGACGACGATCGCCGGCGTGGTGAGCCCGATGATCTCGTACCACTTGCGTCTGGTCTCGGCCGCCCGGGCGGACGAGCGCCGGGCCGGCCGGGGGCCCGGGGGGGGGGGGGGGGGGGGCGCGCGCCCCGCGGGGGGGGGGGGGGGGGGGGGGGGGGGGTGGGGGGGCGGGCCGG
>NZ_JBITFP010000034.1:0-13636 GCF_044456245.1 Micromonospora sp. NPDC051006 | reverse complement strand
CCCAGTAATTCTCGCGCCACGCTCGCGGGCGCGCGCGCGCGGGGGGGCCCCCCCCCCGCCGGGCGGGGGGGGGGGGGGGGGGCGCGCCCCCCCCCCCCCGGCGGGGGGTCCGGGTCGGGTTGGTGGAGGTCACTTCTTCGCGGCCGCCTTCATCGCCTCGACGACCTTCTCCGGAGTGCCGTTGCCGGCGAAGATGGCGACGACCGCGTCGTTCATCGCGTTGCCGACGGTGCTGCCGAAGGCAGTGTCCAGCCAGAGCTGCACGTACGTCGCGCCGGAGGTCGCCTCCAGGATGGACTTCAGGGCAGGGTCCGCCACGCCGGACTCCGCGCCCTTGGCTACGGGCAGGCCGGTGCCGGTCTCGGCGTAGCCCTTCTGCACCTCGGGGCTCACGATGTACTTGAGGAACTCGACGCACTCGGGCGGGGCGTTCTTGGCGCAGGCGAACCCGTCGCCGCCGCCGAGGGCCGCCTTCGGGTCACCGGCGGAGCCGGCGATCGCCGGTACGGGGAACCAGCCGAGGAACTTCTTGAGCGCCTCCGGGTCCTCGGCGACGGTCTCCAGGGTGCCCCGGTTCCAGTCGCCCATCAGCTCCATCGCGGCCTTGCCGTTGGCGACCAGCCCGTTGGCGCTGGTCGGGTCGTTCTGGCCCGGCGTCGCGATGAAGTTCGGCTGGAACGGGTTGGTGCCGATGAAGGTCTTCAGGTCCTGGCCCGCCTTGACGAAGCACGGGTCGTCGAAGACCGTGTCGACGGACGCCTTCTTGAGCGTGTCGACCGAGCAGGCACGCAGCGCGAAGTTGTACCACCAGTGCGCGGCGGGCCACTTGTCACCGGCACCCAGCGCGATCGGGATGACGTTGATGGCCTTGAGCTTCGTGACCGCCTGGTTGAGCTCCTCGAACGTGGTCGGAGGAGCGGTGATGCCCGCTTTCGCGAACATGTCCTTGTTGTACCAGATGCCCTCAATCCCCATCCGGTACGGCAGGCCGTACTGCTTGCCGTCCACCTGCCAGATCTCGGTCGCGCTGCCGATGTTGGCGACCTCGTCCTTGACCTGGTCGGTGAGGTCCTTGAGGTAGTCGGCCTCCACCTGCTCACGCATCTCGCCGCCGCCCCACGCCTGGAAGATGTCCGGCGGGTCGCTCGACAGCAGCGCGGCGGGGAGCCGGGTGCGCTGGAGTTGGTTGGTCTCGATCGCCTCGATCTGGATCGTGACGGTCGAGTGCAGTGCGGAGAAGTCCTTCGCGACCTTCTCCCAGTAGGTCTTTCCAGGCCCGTCCTGGGAGGCGTTGTGCCACCAGGTCAGGGTCACCGGGTTCTTGTAGAGCTCACTCTCGGCGGGTGCCTCGCTGTCGCCGCCGTTGCACCCGGCGACGAGCAGTGCGGTGGTCACGAACAGCGCCAGGGTGGCGCCCGCGCGGTGCTTCATCGCCATCGACACGTCTCCTCGACTAGCAGTGGCGGTGCTTAGGTGCGGCGAGTTTTACAGTCCTGTAACGGAGTGTCAACCGTTGTCGATAACGTTTTCGAATCCCTCGCGGCGAGTCCCTGGTGGCCCTCTATCATCATCGGCGTGACCTTCCCCGAGCGTGTCAAGATGTCGGACGTGGCCCGTACGGCCGGCGTCTCGGTGGCGACCGTGTCGAAGGTCGTCAACGGTCGCTACGGCGTGGCGCAGGCGACCGTGAAGCGCGTCCGGGAGGTCATCCACCAGCTCGGCTACGAGGCCAGCCTGGGAGCGCAGAGCCTGCGCAGCCACCGGACGAACGTCCTCGGCATCCTGGTCGCCGAGTTCGAGCCGTTCTCGACCGAGCTGCTCAAGGGCGCGTCCAAGGAAGTTGCCGGCACCGGTTACCAACTGCTGGCCTACTCCGGCGGCGACGGCGACGGCACGGCCGTCGGCTGGGAGCGGCGCTCGCTGGCACGCCTGTCCGGGACGCTCATCGACGGGGCCGTGATCGTCACGCCGACGGTGGTCGAGACCAAACAGGGCTTCCATGTCGTGGCCGTCGACCCCCACACCGGCCCGTCGGGGCTCCCCACCGTCGACTCCGACAACTTCGCCGGTGCGGTGCTCGCGACCAACTACCTCCTGTCGCTCGGACACCGCCGCATCGGCCACATCAGCGGTCGCCCCGACCTCGAGTCGGCGCGCCTTCGCGAGGCCGGCTTCCGCCGGGCCATGGCCGACGCGGGCGTCGCGGTCGACGAACGACTCGTCCGCGTCGGCGGTTTCCGGGTCGAGGGCGCCGCCGCCACGGCCACGGAACTGCTGACAGCGCCCGACCGGCCGACCGCCGTCTTCGCCGGCAACGACCTCTCCGCGATCTCCACGATGGACGTCGCCCGGACCCTGGGCCTCACGGTGCCCGACGACCTGTCCGTGATCGGCTTCGACAACATCCCCGAGTCGGCGCTGGTCACCCCGCAACTCACCACGATCGCGCAACCCCTGCAGCGCATGGGAGCAGAGGCGATGCGGCTGCTCATCGACCTCGTCGGCGGCGTCGAACGCGACCCGCACGTCCGCCTGCCGACCGAACTGGTGGTCCGGTCTTCCTGCGCCCCGTACCCGCCGCCCCCCGGGCCGGGTCGGCCGCCGTCGGCCGCGGGGGCGGCGAGCGGCTGAGCGGCGAGTCACGAGGGCTGCGCCGGGCCTGGCGACGCGCCGGTCCGGTCCGATCAGCCCGACTTCCGGGAATCTCCCGCAACTTGCCGGAACACGGTCGCGATCCGCCCTGTCGCCAGCCCTCGGTCCGTGCGGCAAGATGACCGGGACGGAGCAGCGGCGACGGGCCTTCCGGACCCGGCCCGCCGGGTCCGGCGCCGAGCCGGGGAGGGAGACGCCGGTGGACGCCGACGAGGGACGCAGGGTGACCATCACCGCCATCGCCCGGGAGGCCGGGGTCTCGGTGCCGACCGTGTCGCGAGTGCTCAACGGAAGATCGGACGTCGCGCCCGGCACCCGGGAGCGGGTCGAGGAGCTGTTGCGCCACCACGGTTACCGGCGTCGGGCCACCCGCGCGGTACGAAGCCCCGGCCTGCTCGACCTGGTCTTCAACGACCTCGACAGCCCCTGGGCCGTGGAGATTATCCGCGGCGTAGAGGACGTCGGCCACGCCGCCGGTCTCGGCACCGTCGTCTCGGCGATACACCGACAGTCCACCGCCGCCCGGCAGTGGCTGCAGAACCTGCGCGCCCGGGCCACCGACGGTGTCATCTTCGTGACCTCGCACGTCAGCCCCCCGCTCTACGCCCAACTGCGGCGGCTCAACGTGCCCGTGGTGGTGGTCGACCCGGCCGGCGTGCCCGCCATCGACGTGCCGACCATCGGAGCCACCAACTGGGCCGGCGGGCTCGCCGCGACCGAGCACCTGCTCTCGCTCGGGCACCGGCGGATCGGGTTCGTGGCCGGGCCGACGCACCTGCTGTGCAGCCGGGCCCGGCTGGACGGCTACCGGGCCGGGCTGGAGGCCGCCGGCCTGCCGCTGGAGGAACATCTGTGCCGGCCGGGCGACTTCTACCACGCGTCCGGCTTCGCCGCCGGGTCCTCGCTGCTCGACCTCGACGAGCCGCCGACGGCGATCTTCGCGGCGAGCGACCAGATGGCGTTCGGCGTCTACGAGGCCATCCGGCAGCGCGGTCTGCTGGTCCCGGGCGACGTCAGTGTGGTCGGCTTCGACGACCTGCCCGAGGCGCGGTGGGCCTCACCGCCACTGACCACCGTGCGGCAACCGCTGGTCGAGATGGGTCGGCTGGCCGCGCGAACCGTCCTGCGGCTCGCCCAGGGCGAGGCCATCGACTCGCCCCGGGTGGAGCTCGCCACCGAACTGGTGGTCCGGGACAGCACGGCCGTGCCGCCGGTCGGTTCGTCGCGGGCGTCGTGACGGTCCTGCGGCTCAGCTCACGGTGAGCAGCAACTTGCCGGAGTAGGAGGTCTGCAGCCGGCGATGCGCCTCCGCCGCCCGCCCGAGCGGGAACTTCTCGGCGACGTGCACCTGGAACGGGCCCGCCTCGATCAGCTCGTTGAGCCGCTGCAGCTGCCCGGGTCCGGTCTCGCCCTCGTACGCCTCGACCGTCACGCCGGGCCGCTCGTTCGGTGCCGGCTGCACACCGTTGGGGTACGCGAGCACGGCGCCGTCGCGCAGCGCCTCGGCGAGCCGGTCCAAAGTCTTGCCCCCCGCCATCGCCAGCAGACCGTCGACCCCGTCCGGAGCCACCTCCCGGATCCGCCCCAGCACCTCGGCGATTTCACCGTGGCCGTCGAGCGCCACGTCGGCGCCGAGGCGGGTCACCAGCGCCACGCCCTCGGCCCCGGACGCCACGGCGATCACCTTGAGCCCCTGCCGTTTG
Organism: Micromonospora sp. NPDC051006; assembly: GCF_044456245.1. Taxonomy (NCBI): domain Bacteria; kingdom Bacillati; phylum Actinomycetota; class Actinomycetes; order Micromonosporales; family Micromonosporaceae; genus Micromonospora; species Micromonospora sp. NPDC051006. Next base: position 9,281 of record NZ_JBITFP010000034.1, on the reverse strand, counting down.
GCCAACTGCACGGCAAGATGCCCCTGGCCGCCACTCGCGCCGAAGATCAGCAGCCACGCGCCGGCCGGCAGGCTCAGGAGATTCAGCCCCGACATCGCGGTCAGCGCGTCGGTGGGCATGGTTCCGGCATGTTCCACCGGCACTCCCGCCGGCAGCTTCGCGACGTACTCCGCCTTCGTCGCCGCGTACTCCGCGTAGAAGCCGCCCTTCGGCCGGGTGTGGGCGTACGCGTAGACCAGGTCGCCCACGGTCACGTTGGTCACCTGTCCCCCGACGGCGGCGATCGTTCCGGCCGCCTCGGCGCCGGGAACGATCGGGAACGACGCGCCCTCCGGCACCAGCTTGCCCTCGCGCTCGGCGGCGTCCCACACTCCCACCCCGGCGCTCCACACCTTGAGCAGGACCTCGTCGTCGGCGATCTGCGGCACCGGCAGGATGCGTGGGGTGATCACCTCCGGACCGCCGAACTCGTCGAAGGCCGCGGCCTGCATCCGCTCGGGCACGTCGCCGTCTGCCATCTGGAAGTCCTCTCCACCCTGCTGTCTCGGGAGCACCGGTCGGCCGCACGATGGCCGTGTGTGAGCCGCACGGCTCCGCGCCCGCCGCACGGCCGCCGTCGAGTCGGATGACGGGCGCGACGGGTGCCGACAGCCGCGGGTGGACCTGGTGTCCCCGGCCGCGCCGGCATCATCGATCGCAGCATGCCGCACCCCCATCCCGGCTGGTCGCCGCTCTGCGCCGTTCACCCGGTCGGGGTACCCGCAGCGCTGGCGTTGTCGGCCAGCCCCGGCCGTCCGCGCCGGTGGCCCGCCGTTGCGGCGGCCGTCCAGCGCCGGACCCTCGGCGACCGGCAGCGCCGCGCCGGCCGGATCGGCTCCCGGTCGGCGCGGCGCGGACGTGAGCCGTCAGCGGTGGTGGTGCCGCAGGGCCTTGCGGATGTCGACCGGCAGTGCCGGCGCGCCGTCGACGGGTGCGGGGTCCTCCTCGGTCGGGGCCACTCCCCCGGCGGCGATCCGGTCGAGCGTTGCCAGCCCGGCCCGGTCGACCGAGCCGAAGACGGTGTAGTTCGGCCGCAGCGCCGAGTCGGCGTAGACCAGGAAGAACTGGCTGCCGTTGGTGTCCGGCCCGGCGTTGGCCATGGCGAGCGTGCCCCGGGCGTAGAGCCGGCGCTCGCCCGTCGGGTCGGTGGGCGCCGGCGGCAGGTCCGTCGGCAGCTCGTCGGCGTAACGGTAGCCGGGCCCACCCGAACCGGTTCCGGACGGATCTCCGCACTGCAGCACACTGAGCGTGGGGTACGCGGTGAGCCGGTGGCAGGAGGTCCGGTCGTAGAAGCGGTGGCGGGTCAGGTGCAGGAAGCTCTGTACCGTGCACGGCGCCGCCGCCCGGTTCAGGAGCAGCCCGATCGGGCCGTGGTTGGTCCACAACGTCACCCGGACGGTGCCCCGGTCCGGCGTACGGCGGGGGTCGGGCGGCAGCGGGACCGGCCGGGCTGCCGGCTCCTCCGGGGTGGCGAGGTAGCCGCACGGACCGTGGGTGGCGCCCGAGCCGGCCGCGGCGACCGCCGGGGCGGCGGACCCGACGGGGGCGGCCACAGCGGCGGCGCCGGCGGCGGCGACCAGCGCCCCGGCGACCAGCGCCACGCTGGCGAGGCGGGTCAGCGTACGGGTCGGGCGGCGCGGGTCGGGAATGGACTGCGGTCGTGGTTCACGCGACACGGGATCCTCCTGGACTCGTGGTACCGGAGCGACCGGAGTCTATGGATCCCGTCGGTGCTTGTCGATCCGTGGCCGACCGCCCGGCGACTGGTCCGCCCGGCCGGGTCACCTGCCCGGTGCCCGCTACGCCCGGGTCAGGGTGCCTGCTGGCGGGCGACCCGACGGCGCCACACCAGCCCGGCGAGCAGCAGGACGGCCGCCGCGCCGGCCAGTCCGGCCACCGCCCAGAAGCCCGACGTACCACCGTCCACCGGCCCGCTCGCGGCGGCCGGTCGCGGCTGGTCGGGCACGGTCGGCGGGGACGGGGTGCCCGTCGGCGTCGCCGACAGCTCCCCGGGCTCGACCAGCCGACCGACCGAGGCCGACCGGGGCAGCGCGAACCCCCAGTCGAGCAGGGCCGCGCCCTGCTCCCAGCCGCGCATCGGCTGCGGCTCGCCGCCCAGCAGCGTGACCACCAGCCGGCGGCCGTCGCGCTCGGCGGCGCCGACGTAGGTGTGCCGGGCCAGGTCGGTGAAGCCGGTCTTGCCGCCCAGCGCGCCCGGGTAGCGGTAGATCAACTGGTTCTCGTTCTGGATCTGGAAGCCCTTGGTCCGCTTCGCCGGCTGGGCCGGGATCTGGGTCAGCTCGGTCAGCGCGTACCGCCGGAAGTTGGGGTCGGCGAAGCAGACGCGGGCGATCAGGGCCAGGTCGTACGCGCTCGTGAACTGCCCGCGCCCGTCGAGCCCGGACGGGGTGACCGCGTGCGTCTGGAGCGCGCCGAGCCGGCGCGCGTTCTCGTTCATCGCCCGTACCCCGCCGGCCGCTCCATCCGCGCCCCCGCCCAGCCGGGCCAGCACGTTCGCCGCCTCGTTGCCCGAGTTGAGCAACAGGCCCAGCCAGACCGTCTCGACGCTGTACCGGCCCCCTTCGACCAGTCCGACCGCCGACGACCCGGGCTCGATCCGCATGTCCGCCGCGGTGACCGTGACGACCTGCTTCGGGTCCAGCCGCGGCAGCATGGTCGCGGCCAGCAGCAGCTTCTGCACACTGGCCGGGGTCGCGTACTCGTGGGGGCCGCAGCCGCCGAGCACCTGCCCGGTGTCCAGGTCGGCGACGAGCCAGGAGGTGGCGGTGATCTTCGGCGGCGCGGGCACCCCCGCCGGCACGGCCAGCCCGGCGGTGTCCAGCTCCGGCCCGCCGACGACCCGGTCCTCAGGCACCACCGGCGGTGGGGACGGGCGCGGCGGGCGGGAGACCGCCGGGGCCGCCGCGCGCGGGCAGGGCACGGCCCGCGTCGCGCCGGCCTGCACCGACCCGCCGGCCATTCCGGCGGGACCGACCCGCTCCGAGGCCTCAGCGCCGGCGGCCGGGGCGGCCACGACGACGGAGAGCAGGACGGCCGTCGCCGTGGCCGCCAGCAGCCGAACTCTCATGCCAGCACCCTAATCCGGGCCGGAGAGGCGCCGGGGCGGGACCGCGGGCAATCGACACCGACCACCCGGAAGATCTGACGGTGCCGAATCGGTCGGTGCACGACGAGCTCTAAGCGCCCGTCGGCCAGGGCCTCGGCCGCTGCGGGATCAGGCCGGGCCGAGGGACTCCCGGTGACGCAGGTAGTCGTGCAGCGCGGCGGAGGCGCGCAGCCGGCGCAGGCTGCGCCGGTGCAGCTCCTGCTCCCGCCGGCCCAGCTCGGCGCGGACCCGCTGGGCGCTGCCGGTGGTGCGCAGCTCGGCCAGCACCGCCGCGATGATCTCGAAGGGGTAGGCGCCTCGGCGCAGCAGCGCGACCACCTGCGCGGCGCGTAGCTCTGTGTCGTCGTACACCCGGTAGCCGGTGCCCCGGACGCGGGTCGGGCGCAGCAGGCCGCGCTCCTCCCAGAGCCGAAGCAGCGAGGTACGGACGCCGACCAGCGCGGCCACCTCACCGACCCGGGCGGCACCGCGTGGCGCCGGCGCGACCGCCGCCGGGCTGGTCACCACCGTCTCGAACGCGCCGAGAACCCGACGGATCTCGGCCCGCTCGCGGTGCAGTTCGGCGTGGCCGCCGTCGAGCGCCGCCAGCGCGGCCGGCAGGTCGTCGCGGTGCACCGCGGCCATGATCTCCCGGGTACGCGCCCAGCCGTGCCCCTCGGCCATCCGGCGCGCCACCGCCAGGGCACGGGCGTGCTCGGCGGTGAAGATCCGATAACCGCTCTCGGTGCGCCGCACGGCGGGGAGCACCCCCAGGTCCACGTAGTTGCGGACCTGCTGCACCGAGATCCCGGCGGTCGCCGCCAGATCTACCGCTCGCAGCCGCTCACCGGTGTGCACGCCGACCACCGTACCGGTTACCACGTCGTTTGAGACTTTCCCTCCTATCCCACCTCCTGTCACGCTCGGTAGTTCGCGAAACCCTCTACGAGGGCTGAATGAGAGAATTGAAGCCGTCAAACCCCGATGCCAGGGTGGGCGATCGCCTGCCCCAACGATCTCGTGAAGGGTTCGCATGCCGCAGCCAGCACGGTCCGCCGCCGACAGCCACGACATGATCGAAGTACGCGGGGCGCGGGAGAACAACCTCGCCTCCGTATCGGTGGACATCCCCAAGCGCCGGCTCACCGTCTTCACCGGTGTCTCCGGATCGGGCAAGTCGTCACTCGTCTTCGGCACCATCGCCGCCGAGTCGCAACGCCTCATCAACGAGACCTACAGCGCCTTCCTGCAGTCCTTCATGCCGAACGTGAGCCGGCCGGACGTCGACTCGCTGCGCAACCTCAGCGCCGCGATCGTGGTCGACCAGGAGCGGATGGGAGTCAACTCCCGATCCACCGTCGGCACCGCCACCGACGCGTACGCCATGCTGCGGCTCGTTTTCAGTCGGCTGGGCACCCCGCACGTGGGTGGCGCCGGCGCGTTCAGCTTCAACCTGGCCGAGGGCATGTGCCAGACCTGTGAGGGGCTGGGCCGGGTCTCCGACCTCGACGTGCACGAACTGGTCGACGTCGAGCGGTCGCTCAACGACGGCGCGATCAAGGTGCCCAACTTCGCCGTCGACTCCTGGTACTGGCAGACCATCGTCGGCTCCGGCCTGTTCGACCCCGACGCCAAGCTGCAGGACTACACGCCCCAGCAGTGGGAGGACTTCCTGCACAAGCCCGCCACGAAGATCAAGATGGGCAGCAACAACTGGACGTACGAGGGCCTGGTAACGAAGGTCCGGCGGCTCATGCTCGCCAAGGACCGCGAGTCGATGCAGCCGCACATCCGGGCCTTCGTCGACCGGGCGGTCACCTTCACCACCTGCGCCGCCTGCTGCGGCACCCGGCTCAACGAGGCGGCGCTCTCCTCCCGCATCGCCGGCCGCAACATCGCCGAGTGCTCCTCGATGCAGATCAGCGACCTCGCCGAGTTCGTCCGCGGCATCGACGACCCGGCGGTGGCGCCGCTGACCGGCAACCTACGCAGCCTGCTGGAGTCGCTGGTCGAGATCGGCCTCGGCTACCTCAGCCTCGACCGGGAGTCCGCCACCCTCTCCGGTGGCGAGGCGCAGCGGGTGAAGATGGTCCGGCACCTGGGCTCCAGCCTCTCCGACGTCACGTACGTCTTCGACGAGCCGACGGTCGGCCTGCACCCGCACGACATCGCCCGGATGAACGGCCTGCTGTTGCAGCTGCGCGAGAAGGGCAACACGGTGCTGGTGGTCGAGCACAAACCGGAGACGATCGCGATCGCCGACCACGTGGTCGACCTCGGACCGGGCGCCGGCACGGCCGGCGGCCAGATCTGCTACACCGGCGACGTCCCCGGCCTGCGCCGCTCCGACACGCTCACCGGGCGCCACCTCGACCACCGGGTCAGCCTCCGGGCCGAGGTACGCCGTCCGACCGGGCAGCTGCCGATCCGCAACGCCGACCTGCACAACCTGCGCGACGTCAGCGTCGACATTCCGCTCGGCGTGCTCACCGTGGTGACCGGGGTCGCCGGTTCGGGCAAGAGCTCACTGATCCACGGCTCGCTGCAGCGACGCAACGGGGTGGTCATCGTCGACCAGTCCCCCATCCGCGGCTCCCGACGCAGCAACCCGGCCACCTACAGCGGCCTGCTCGACCCGGTGCGCACCGCGTTCGCCAAGGCCAACGGGGTGAAGGCCGCCCTGTTCAGCGCCAACTCCGAGGGCGCCTGCCCGGCCTGCAAGGGCATCGGCCTGATCTACACCGACCTGGCGATGATGGCCGGGGTGGCGACCGTCTGCGAGCGGTGCGAGGGCCGGCGCTTCACTGACGAGGTGCTCACCTACACGCTGCGCGGGAAGAACATCAGCGAGGTGCTCGCCATGTCGGTCGTCAAGGCGTACGACTTCTTCCCCAGCGGTCCGGCCCACGTCATCCTGGGCCGGCTGGTCGACGTCGGGCTGGGCTACCTCAGCCTGGGCCAACCGCTCACCACCCTCTCCGGCGGCGAACGGCAACGGCTCAAGCTCGCCATCCACATGGCCGAGAAGACCAGCACCTACGTCCTGGACGAGCCCACCACCGGCCTGCACCTGGCCGACGTCGACCAGTTGCTGGCGCTGCTCGACCGGCTCGTCGACGCCGGCAACACCGTCATCGTGATCGAGCACCATCAGGCGGTGATGGCACACGCCGACTGGCTGATCGACATGGGCCCGGGCGCCGGGCACGACGGCGGAAAGGTCATCTTCACCGGTACGCCCACCGAGCTGGTCGCGCGCGGCGACACGCTGACCGCTCAGCACCTGCGGGAGTACGTGGCCGCCTGACGCCTCCTCCGTACCCTGCGGGGCCCGTCCGAGTCCTTCGCCGCACGGGGCCGCGTGAGCGGGCCCCCGGCGCCCGGCCCGAACCCGGGCGCCGTCACGCCAGCCGGCGCAACCAGCGCCGCTGCCAGGGGGTCTCCACGGCCCGCGGCCGATAGCTGGCGCGTACCCAGTCCACCGCCCGCTCGGTGGGCAGCCCGTCCAGCACCGCGAGCGCGGCCAGGGCCGTACCGGTACGGCCCTGGCCGCCTCGGCACGCCACCTCCACCCGCTCGCCGGCATGCGCCCGGCGCAGCCCCTCCCGCAGGGCGTCCAACGCGTCGGCCCGGTCCAGCGGCACCCAGAAGTCCGGCCACCGGATCCGCCGGTGCGCCCACGCCGGCGCCGGACCATCCGCCAACAGCAGGGCGAAATCGGCCGGCGACGCCACGTCGGCGATCCGGCGCCCGCGCACCGGGGCCCCGCTCGGCAGCATGACCACGCCCGGCTGCTCCGACCACGCCACGTCCACGCTCATCCCGGCATTCTCCCCCGGGTGGCCGGACGGCGAGGGCCACTACTTCGCGCGTCCCTGCCGGTACTCCGCGTGTCCCTGCCGGCCCGAAGACAGTGCCGCCCCCGGCCGGGTGGCCGGGGGCGGCACTGGGGTGTCGGTGTGCAGGTCGCCTCGCGGCGAGTGGCGCGACGCGGCTCCAGCCAAACGGTATTCCGCGACGGCAATTATCAGGTGAGGCCCGGGGACACAGGACACACCGACACCCCGTACAACCTACCCACGCCCCCGACCATTCCCACCCCGCTTCTTCACATCCCCGACCACCCGCCGCCGGTCGCCGCTACCATCACCCACCGCCCCGACGCCCGCCCACAGCACGTGCCGGGTGCCGGCCTCGACCACCTCGACTCGCCCCGTGCGGCCGCTCGGCGCCGCACCACAGCGACCCGCCCGCACGTCCGCCGCCCGCGGGTCCGCCGGCCGCCTGCCGCGGTCCGCCGCTTGCGGCCGGCCCGAGCCACCCGCCCCGCACCCCGGGTCAGCTCTCCACGGCCGGAGATCTTGGACAGTTTCCGTTAGGACCTAACGGAAACTGTCCAAGATCTCGCCTCCGCGAGGTCAGGCCGGCCGGGCCGGGATGGCTTCGCCGTCCGCGTGCGGCTCGTTCGGGGGACCGCGATCAAAGAGTCCGGCCCCACAGGTCTGCGGGGCGACCCTGTGGCCGGTGGCAAGAGACGCCCGACCCGGTCTGCCGCCGGGTGCCGGCGATAGGGCGCCGGCAGCCATGGGCCTCCTGGCCGAGACCCGTATCGGGTTGGCGACCCAACACGGATCAGGAGGCGCTCCTGGCCGGCACCCGGGTGGGGTGCCGGCGAATGCGATCGGATGTGACGCCGGCCGGCGCCCGCGGGTCAGGTGCCGGCCGAAGTGTTCGGGGATATGCCGCTGGCCGGCACCCGTGTCAGGGTGCCGGCCAGCGGTCAGATGATGCGATGTGGTTGTCAGCTGTTCCAGTACTGGGCGACCAGGTCAGCGGCCTGCTGCTCCCACTGGGCGTAGGCGTCCGGGTAAGCCGACACCTGCACCGTCTGCGCGGCCTCGGTCAGCGGCATGTCCTGCCAACCATCAACCTGCTTCAGACCCTTCTGGAACGCCATCGTCGAGTACTCAGGATCCGTGATCTGCTCCGGCGTACCCCAACCCGAGGAGGGGCGCTGCTGGAACAGACCCAGCGAATCATGGTCGTTCATGTCGCCGAGGTGGCCCAGGTTCTCCAGCTTCGACTCCTGCAGCGACGTGGCGATCGAGATGACCGCGGCCCGCTCGTCCAGACCCGACTTCTTCGTCGCCGCGATGATCGCCTTCACATTCTTGGTCTGCTCGTCGTTCAGGTCGATACGGGACTGCTCGCCCTGCACGCCGTGCGGGATCAGCTTCGCCTTGTCCACACCCGGCTTGTCCGCCTGCACCGCAACGGCGGTGGGCTTGGCGTCCACGGCCGGCGCAGCGGCGTGAGCGGCCACGGGGCCGGCGAAGATGCCACCGGCGAAAGCCAGACCAGCAACACTCAGAACGCCCTTACGCATGATCGTGTTCATCAGGAAAGCTCCAATTCGGGGGTAGACACCCACAGCCGATAGGGGTCGGCGACGTGCGCGGGTGTGAAGCACCTCGACAGGCGCTCAAACAAACAAGGGGGAAAGTCATTTCGGCCGGGCCACATTCGGGGGCTCATCGGCCAGGGGGGTCCGACGTGCGAGGCGGGGGCCTCACGGCGTCGGGTCAGGTGTAACGACCGGCGGCCTGCCATCATTCCGGGGCCGGGGCCATCGGCCGGGTCCAGATGTAACGACCGGGGGTCGGCCGTCATTCCGGGGGCCGGCTCGTCGGCCGGGTCCAGATATAACGACCGGCTGGCCGCCGTCATTCCGGGGGCCAGGCCACCGTCGGCGACCGGATGAACCGGCCGGCGGGCGGGGCTGCTACCTCGGCCGCCGGGGGTATTCAACGACGCCCGGCGGCTCACCATTCCGGCCCCGGGATGCCCCCGGTCACACCCCAAACCACCCACACCGCCCAGCCGACCGGCATCGGCGCAGCCACACGGGACGGACGGACCGGACAACCATCCCAAGCCGCCGGCAAACGCAGCAGCCGGCCACCGTCCTCACAGATCATCGGCTAAAGCCGCCGACCGCCGAATGATCGACTCGAGATCTGTGAAGTTGGGGAGATGGAGCCCTTGGGCTCAAGTGGTTGTTGCAACGGGATGGATCTTCGTGAGGATGTTGGTTCATGCCGGGGAAGCGGTTGTCGTCCGGGGAGCGGGCGCAGAT
>NZ_JBITFP010000033.1:0-69828 GCF_044456245.1 Micromonospora sp. NPDC051006 | reverse complement strand
CCCCGCACCCGCGACTACGTGCAACGACGCACCAAACAAGGCCTCGCCAAGACAGACATCATGCGCTGCCTCATTGGGGGAGTATCGGTCCGCGAGGTCCACACCGCGCTCATGGCCGACTTCACCGCCCTCAACACCGCTTGACGTCCATAGGAGCATCCACGTAGCTGATGCTGATCCAGGAGGGCCCGCTTGCTGCCTCCGAGTCCTTATGGACGGACGCGGATGACGGTCTTCCCCGTGGTCCGCTCGGTCGGGTTGAGGGCGGCGACGGCGTCGTCGAGAGCCGCGACGGTGCCGATGTTCGTCCGCACGCGTCCGTCCCGGACCCGCTGGGCCATCTCACCCAGCTGGGCGCGGTCGGACACGACAACGAAGTCGATCGCCAGGCCGTCAGCGGGCCGCGCCTCCGGCGGCCCGGTGACGGTCACCAGCGTCCCTCCGGCTCGAACCAGACCCGCGGACCGCCTCTGGATGTCGCCACCGATGACATCGAAGACCAGGTCGACTCCGCCGACGTCTTCCAAGGTGTCGTTGTCGAGGTCGACGAACTCGTGCGCGCCGAAGTCGACTGCGGTCTGCCGGCCGCTGGCACGTCCGGTGCCGATGACGTAGGCGCCGGCCTGACGGGCGAGCTGCGTCGCCATCGAACCGACAGCGCCGGCCGCACCGTGCACCAGGACGCTCTGCCCCTCCACGAGGCGGCCGTGATCGAACAGACCTTGCTGGGCGGTCAGGCCCGCCATCGCGACGCCTGCGCCCACCGTGAAATCGACGTCGCCCGGCAGCGGCGCGAGGTTGCGTGCCTCGACGACTGTGTACTCCGCGAGGGTGCCGTCGCGTGTCCAGTCCGTGATGCCGAACACCCGCTGTCCCACCGACAGGCCGGTTGTGCCATAGCTGAGGGCGGCGACCACACCGGCGACTTCGTGGCCGGGGATCGACGGCGTCCGGTCCCGGCCGAGGCGATCGATCCAGGTCGAGGGCCACTGCAACTCGTTCCCGGTGAATCCCGATGCATGAACTTCGACGACGACATCGCCGTAGTTCGCGCCCTCCAGACTGGCGAGCCTCGCTGCGTCGGGGTCTGGCCGCTCCGCCAGCGTCATCCCCGCCGTTCCCGCGGCCTGGTCCGTCACCACGATCGCTTTCATCTGAATGCCTCTCCGTATCAGTCCTCGCCCACCCCCGTCTGAAGGCCGGACGGCTAGGTCATGTCGTTCTCGAACGCGGTGAGCTCCTCGTCGTGGTCGCCTCCCGCGGGTGCGCGCTGGGGGTAGGCGCCGGCGCCGGGATGGACCTTGTCGATGAGATCGAGGTATTCCGGGTTGCGGGCAATGAACCTACCCACGACCGGGCAGATGACGGTGATCTTCTTCCCGCTCTCGCGGATCTCGTCCAGCACGCGAGCGACGAGCTCCGTGGCCACCCGATTGCGTCGGTAGGCGGGGTCGACCCAGGTGGTGAGCAGCACGACACGGCCGCCGACGAACCGGTACGGGAGCTCGGCGATCGCTTCGGCGCCGAGGGCGGCGATCCAGCGACCGCGCTCCGCGTCGTTGATGACATCGAGCTCCCAGCTGGATTCCACCTCGCTGAGACTTGCCTCGTTCAGAGCAGCGATGAGCGCCGCGTTGTTCGTTTCCCGGGTGGCCGCCTCGGCCTCGAAATCGATCGTCATTGTCACACTCCGGGGTGCTCAGGGTCGACGAGGTCGGCGTACTCGGGGTTGTGCTCGATGAAGTTGCGCACGATCGGGCACATGATGGTGACCGTCCTGCCTTGCACGCGCACGTCGTCCAGGACGCGTCGGATCAGCTCGGTGGCGATGCCCTGTTTGCGGTACTCGGGGAACACCGAGGTGGCCAGCAGCACGAGCCGGTCGTCTCCGGCGACGTTGTAGCTCAGCCCGGCCACCTCTCGGTCCCCGACGATGGCGTCGTAGATGCCGAGTTTCTCGTCGTTGACGACTTGGAAGTCGGTCATGGGGATACGCCCCTCGTTGATGGTCATCAGCTCACTCCCGGGTCGTGGCGGTGGTCGTACTCGCCCAGCCGCATGCCGTCGACGGGAGGTAGGACCCAGCCATCGACGGACTACCCACTCCTGCGGCGGTCGTGCTCGTGCTCGCGTATACCGAGTCCTTACGAGCGAACGCGGATGATCGTCTTTCCCTTGATCCGCTCGGTCGGGTTGAAGACGGCGACGGCGTCGTCGAGGGTCGCGACGTTGCCGATGTTCGTCCGCAGCCGACCATCCCTGATCCGCTGGACGACCTCACCCAGTTGCGCGCGATCGGCCTCGACAACGAAATCAACCGTCAGGCCGTCCGCCGGCTGAGCTTCGGGCGGGCCGGCAATGGTCACCAGCATTCCTCCGGCTCGGACCAGACCCGCAGAGCGTTTCTGGATGTCGCCACCGATCACGTCGAAAACCAGATCGACGCCGGCGACGTCTTCCAGGGCGTCGTTGCCGAGGTCGACGAACTCCTGCGCGCCGAAGTCGAGCGCGCTCTGGCGGTCGGCGGCACGTCCAGTGCCGATGACGTAGGCGCCGGCCTGACGGGCGAGCTGGGTCACCATCGAGCCGACTCCACCGGCCGCGCCGTGCACGAGGACGCTCTGCCCCGCCTGGAAACGGCCGTGCACGAACAGTCCCTGCCACGCGGTCAGACCCGAGATCGGCAGGCTCGCCCCTACCGTGAAATCGACATCGCCCGGCAGCGGCGCAAGGTTGCGCGCCTCGATGGCCACGTACTCGGCCAGGGTGCCGTCACGACTCCAGTCCGCGAGGCCGAACACCCGCTGCCCCACCGACAGACCCCTCGTGCCATAGCCGAGCGCGCTGACCACGCCAGCCACCTCATGGCCCGGGATCGACGGCGTGCGGTCCCGCCCGAGGCGATCGGTCCAGGTCCCGGGCCACGTCAGCTCACCCGGGGTGAATCCCGACGCATGCACCTCGACGAGGACATCGTTCACCGTCGCCTCCGGCTCCGGTCGCTCCACCAGCGTCATCCCGGCCGTTCCCGCGGCCTCGTCCGTCACCACGATCGCCTTCATCCGGCGCCTCCCTGTATCCGGTCCTCGTTTGCACGATCACGAGGCGCAAGTCTCGTTTCACCATTGGCGGCGTTTCCACCGAGTCACGATCTGCGTTGGCAGCACCCGGTTCCCTGGGAGTGGCGCGACGTCCGTAGAACTCGGCGCCGGTGGGCAAGCCCGACAGGTCGTCGCTAGCGGCCGCACCCGGTCGGGCGCCCCGAACCTAGCCGCAGGGGAACTGGTCGGTCAAGTCCACTCCGGGGGGCGAAGCGGATGCCACCGTGGCGGCAACTTACCCCAGGCCATCCACCGTGGCCACGGCACCCGGTCGAATCCCGTCCGGGCAACTTCTCCGGACTCGATAGTCCAAGCTAGGTACGGGCTGCGGGAATACAAGCGGCCCGTAGGGTGTCTGTACATCTGCGCGTTCAGGTGCGCTTCACCTGGTTCCCCAGCTTCGCGGCGAAAGGCCGGGAAGGAAGAGCTGTGCAGCAGCAGACCCAGTACCACAAGAACCCGGAAGCCGTTTCGCGGCTCGACCCGGAGCAGTACCGCGTGACCCAGCAGGACGGCACCGAGCGCCCGTTCGCCAACGCCTACTGGGACAACCACGAGCCCGGCGTCTACGTCGACGTCGTGTCCGGCGAGCCGCTGTTCGCATCGGTCGACAAGTACGACAGCAACTCCGGCTGGCCGAGCTTCACGAAGCCGATCGGCAAGACGAACGTTATCGAGCGCGAAGACTCCAGCCACGGGATGATCCGGACTGAGGCCCGCTCGCTGCACGGGGACAGCCACCTCGGCCACGTCTTCAACGACGGTCCCCTCGACAAGGGTGGACTGCGCTACTGCATCAACTCCGCGTCGTTGCGGTTCATCCACCTCGACGACCTGGACAACGCAGGGTACGGCGAATACCGCGCCCTGTTCACGAGTGACGCCAACACGGACACCGACGACAATAAGGAGACGATGTGACCACCGAGAAGGCGATCCTCGCCGGGGGCTGCTTCTGGGGCATGGAGGAGTTGTTCCGCCGCCAGCCCGGCGTCGTGTCCACGCGCGTCGGCTACAGCGGCGGCGACGTCCCGAACGCCACCTACCGCAACCATGGCACCCACGCGGAGTCCATCGAGGTCGTCTACGACACCGAGAAGACCGACTTCCGCGCGTTGCTCGAGTTCTTCTTCCAGATCCACGACCCCTCGACGAAGAACCGCCAGGGCAACGACATCGGCACCAGCTACCGCTCGGCGATCTTCTACACCAGCGACGAGCAGAAGCGGGTCGCTGAGGACACGATCGCCGACGTCGACGCCTCGGGCCTGTGGCCCGGCAAGGTCGTCACCGAGGTCACCCCGGCAGGCGACTTCTGGGAGGCTGAGCCCGAGCACCAGAACTACCTGCAGACCTACCCCAACGGTTACACCTGCCACTTCCCCCGCCCCGGGTGGAAGCTCCCGAAGCGGGCGACGGCCTGACACCTCCGGCGCGGGCCGACGCGGTCGGCTTGGACGAGGAGTCGGCCGGCTAGGTGCAGGCTCTCTCCGACACCGGAGACGTGGCCTTCGATCCACAGCACGAGGTGCTGGTGTGCGCGGCGTTGCGGGAGTTGCGCCGGGGTGCGACGCGCTCCCCCGGTGACCGGGCTCGCGCTGACCGCGTCGCGCATCAGGACGAGCGCTGACCTCCGGCGCACCGCTCACGACGTTCGCCGAGCAACTCCTGAGCAGCAGCTGTTCGCCACGGCTAGGACTAAATAGTCCAGGAAGAATCGCCCTATCGGTGATAGCGGGGACATAGCACCCCGTTAGGCCAAGTGGGCGGTGAATGCGTTCGTCCTTCACCATCACCCGAATGCGACAGGACGCCGGATGGACTCCAAGGTCCCATTCTGGATGGATTATCTGGCGCGATGGATACACTTGACCGATGGGCGACGAGCAGGTGGCTGCGCCGACGAAGCAGCGGAGGATCAGCCAACGCGGCATCGCGACGCGAGAGCGGATCCTCGAGGCGGCGAACCGGCTGATGTTCGTGCGCGGAGTGAACGCGACCACCCTTGACGACGTCCGCGAGGCAAGCCAGACCAGCAAGTCTCAGCTTTACCACCACTTCGCCGACAAGCAGGAACTCGTACGCGCCTTGGTCAAATATCGAGGCGAGCTTGTGCTTCAGCGCGAGCGCGGAGGGCTCGAACGACTGAGATCGTTCTCAGGGCTGGTCCGGTGGCGTAACGCGCTGGTCCAAGCCAACTCGCTGAACAACGGTAAGTACGGGTGCGGCCTCGGGTCGATGGCTGTCGAGCTGTCCGATCAGGATGAGCAGGCTCGATCGATGCTTTCGGAGACGTTTGCGGCATGGGAAAAGCTGATCAGTGATGGTCTGCACCGGATGCGGGAAAGCGGTGCACTGCGCCAGGACGCCGACCCGGAGAAGTTGGCCACGGGGTTGATGGCAGCCTTGCAAGGCGGCTACCTGCTGGCGAACGCCGCGCACAACGTCGCACCCATGGAAGTTGCTCTGGACATGGCGCTGGGACACATCAAATCGTTCCTCTCGGAGCCGTCCGGCGACCCGACCCGTTAATCGGGCCCCCTTTCATCATGATCAGCTGGTCACGGCGGGTGCGAGCAGGCCGGAGACGATGAGGGCGAGCTGCGGGTAAGGCAGCAGTCGGACCAAGATCCGACGCCCCCGACCGGGAGCCTCGCCGTGCTGTCTCACCCCGCCACGATCCCGCGGTCCAGCCGAACCCTGGATCACCGGGCATCGATGTTGCACGTGTTGGATTCGGGGTGCCGGCCGGCAGGGCGAAGTCGATGCCTCCGGATTTGAGTCCGCCCAGTCGTGGGAGCGAGACGATCGCCGACCAGGTGCGTGAACGACGGCGCATCCTCACACCAACGGACTTATTAGTCCATCTCTAGACCTGACATCGAGTGAACTCAGCTGACCCTTACCGCCTCTGGGAGCAGCTGAAGCACCCCGAGGCGATGGCTCACGAGGGCCGAGCGGTTCTGGCAACGAGCGATCAATTGGACTATCCAGTCCGCCGAGGCTAACCTGCGGAGGTACCCGGTCATGGGGTGATACGCCCGGCCACAGCCCCCGCTCAGACTGCGGCTCGGCTGCTGCTGGATCCGCGTACCTGGACCGCACCACCACGATCTACAGGAAGGCGCGGCTGATGGAAACCGATCGGGATCGTGTCGTCGCATCCGCCCGAGCTGTCCTCCCGGCCACTGAGCGCCGGCGCACGGACATGACGACCCGCGGCTTCACGTTCGTCGCCGATGAACCGCACAACGGCGCACTCGGCGAAGGCCCGACGCCGACGGAGTACCTGTTGATGGCGCTCGCGTCGTGCACTGCTCAGACGCTGCGGCAGTATGTCGACTACAAGTACGACACCGCCGGTGACATCACCGTCGAGATCGACTACCACGAACCCGAGCAGGAAGGCGCAGAGCGTTACCTGCAGCGCACGATCACGCTGAGTGAAGAACCTGACCTGGACGACTTGAAGGTGATGCATGAGATCGCCGAGAGGTCCCCGGTGACCCTGCTGATTCAATTCGCGTGGAGCGTGCGGACCGAGTTTGTCGGGCCACGCTGACATCAGGCCGCTTACTGCTCGGCGATCAAGGCCGAGCAGCAAGTGGCTGTCGTTGCGGTCGTCCCGACCATGAGCTCACCTGATAGCCGCCCGCATCCCGCAGGGCATCTGCGGGCCCCGTCGCTCTCTCCGCGGCCGGCCGCAGCTGGGGCAGCGCGATCAATAGTGAACCGAGGGGTCGTGTGCCCGCACTGCGGCACGTGATCTCGCTGTCCATGCTGGCCCGGCCAGCGCGCCGGAAGGTGACGTGTGACCGAAACCAAGATGAGCGGCCGAACGATCCGGATGCGGAGTCTAGCCGCACCGGTGCGTGCCTTTGCGCGAACTGAGTCCGGCAGCGCCCGCGTGCTCGTGGCTGCCATCGTCGCCGCACTGCTCTGGGCCAACATCGACCTCGGCTCCTACGAAGCCGTCTGGCGCACCCAACTGTCCCTGCGCCTCGGGCATCTCGAGCTCTCGCGCGACCTGCACACCTGGATCAACAGCGGCTTGATGACGCTGTTCTTCCTGGTCGTCGGCCTTGAGGCACGGCGTGAGTTCGACCTCGGCGACCTACGCGACCGGCGACGTTTCGTGCTGCCCAGTGTGGCCGGCGTGATCGGCATGCTGATCCCGGTGCTGATCTTCCTGGTGATCAACCACGGCGGGCCGGGCGCGCATGGCTGGGGCGTGGCCATGTCGACCGACACCGCCCTCGCGTTGGGCCTGCTGGCACTGCTCGGCCGGGGCATGCCCGACCGGGTCCGGATCTTCCTGCTCACCGTGTTCGTGGTCGACGACTTGATCGCACTCATCGTCATCGCCCTGGTCTACAGCGACGACATCAAGATGATGCCCATCGTGGTGGCCGTAGCGGCGTTCGTGGTCATGCTGGCCATCCGCGCAGCCGGCGTCCGACGTGGCTTTGCGTACGTGCCGGTCGCCATCGTGATGTGGAGCGCGCTGCTGGTCAGCGGAGTCGACCCCGTGGTGGCAGGACTGGCCATCGGGTTGACCGCGTTCGCCTACTCTCCCGGCCGAGCTGAGCTCGAGCAGGTCAGCGGGCTGTTCCGGTCGTTCCGCGAGCAGCCGACGCCCAAGCTTGCGCGTACGGCTTCGATCGGCCTCGCGAACACGCTGTCGCCCAACGACCGCCTTCAGCGCATCTACCACCCTTGGTCCAGCTACGTCATCGTGCCGCTGTTCGGGCTGGCCAACGCCGGCATCAGCATCGACGGTCCGTTCCTGGCCCAGGCTTTCGCGTCGCCTGTCACCTGGGGCGTGCTGCTCGCCTATGTCGTCGGCAAGCCGCTCGCCGTGATCGGCACGTCGGCCGGGCTCACCTGGATCTCGCGGGGCCGCATCCGTCCGGCCGTGGGGTGGGCGGGCGTGCTGGGCAGCGGCACGATCGCCGGTGTCAGCTTCACGGTGTCGCTGCTGATCGCCAGCCTGGCCTTCACCGGCGACCAACTGGCCGAGGCCAAAGTCGGGGTGCTCGGCGCCGCGATCGTATCCTCGGCGCTGACCTGGACCGCGTTCCGCGTCACCAACATGCTGCCCGAGGACAAACGCAACCGGGCGCTCTTCGGCGACATGACGGAGTTGATCGACCTCATCCCGGAGGTCGACGAGAAGCAGGACCACGTCCGCGGCCCAGCCGGCGCGTCGGTAACGCTGGTGCAGTACGGCGACTTCCAGTGCCCGTACTGCGGGAAGGCTGAGCCAGTCGTCCGGCAGTTGCTGGGCCACGCCGACCTGCGTTTCGTGTGGCGTCACCTGCCTCTGTCAGACGTGCATCCGCAAGCCCGACCAGCAGCCGAGGCCGCCGAAGCAGCGGCCGCTCAGGGCAAGTTCTGGCAGATGCACGACCTGCTGCTCGACCACCAGGACAAGCTGAACATCACTGATCTCATCAAATACGCCGGCGACCTCGGTCTGGACCAGAAGCGCTTCCACGACGACCTGATGAGCCAGGCCCACGCCGGCCGCATCGAAAGCGACATCGACTCGGCCGACAACAGCGGCGTGTCCGGCACCCCGACGTTCTTTATCAACGGCCGCCGCCACTACGGCGCCTACGACATCACGACCTTGACCGCCGCCATTCGTATGGCCCGAGCCCGGGCCCACCTCGGCCGCGAGGCACCAGCGATCCGTAGCTAACCGCGTTCCGTTGGCTCGACAGCACGCCGGTCGGTACCAGCTGATCCCGGCCTGACGCCGCTGGAGTTCATGGGCATCGAGGATCAGGGCGGGATCACTACCGCCGTCGGGCTCGCCGAGGCGCCGAGCCTGGCGCGGGGGCAACTGTGCGCGACACCTCTTCCTGATCTGGTGCGTCAGGTCGCCGCGTCAGCGACTGTCGCGCGGGTGGTGCGGCGGCCCTGGATCGTCAGGTGGTGGCGGTGGTATCTCCTCGAACACATCGTCCACCTGCGCCGGCTGCTTCGGGCCGGACGCGTAACGCACCAGCCAAAACGCGATGAGCGCCACAAGGACGACGATCAGAAAGAAGCATGCTATCCCCCCGGTGATGCCCATATCGTGAAATTAGCGTGTTATGCACAGCGCGGGACTCGGTTTCGAGGATGTCGATCGGGTGGGCGGCGACCTCGACCAAGGGTGACGACCCGGCCCCGCCTCCTGGACCGGCTGGCACCACCACGTCACCCTCGCGGCCGCCCAACTGTTCCGCACCCAGTTGCGGCCAGACCGACAAACAGCAGGGCAGACCCGAGCCTGCACGCCGACCTCCGCGAACTGCGATCGATGCGGCTGCCCCTGGTCGCTCTCAATGGCCGGGGCACCGCGTCTCAGCCGAGGGGTGCTCGGGCCCCCGTGCGCGACCGATGGACGTGCGCCTTCACGCCGGATCCGGGGGTCCGTGGGAAGACACAGCGACGGTCGGTGGGCTCTGCGGTGGGACCGGCCGGCGCCCGGACGTGGAATCAGTCGTGCGTGATCGAGAAGCCGAGGATTACCGCAGCAGAAACGACCACATGCCCGGGAGCGAGGTCCTGGGCAGAGGCCGCGCCGCCCGAGCCGTGGCCACGGTATCGCTCGTGCCCCACGCTTTCTGGATCAACGTCGTCGATGTGCACGACGGCGCCGAGCCGGACACCGGCGGCGTCGGCGTACAACTCGGCCTTGCGCCGAGCAGCCGCTACCGCCTGACGGCGAGCGTCCGCCCGCATCTCCCCCTTCGTCGTGACGTCGAAGTCAACCGCCTCAATCTCGTTCGCGCCGGCGACGACGACGTCATCGAGCAACTGCTGAACGACGTCCAGCCGGCCGGACTCCATGGCAAACGACGCCTGGCACTGATAGCCGAGGAACACCCGCTCCGGGCCGTAGCCACTCCACGAGCTCTTGAGGTCGAGCCTTGACCGCTCCACCGCGCTGTCGGCAACACCGTGGTTGCGCAGCGCCTGACGCACCTCGTGCACAGCCGCAGCCGCCGTGGCGAACGCCTCCGACGGAGTCTGTTCCACCCGCACGACCCGGAATCTCGCTCGGACCATGTCCGGCATGGACTTCACGCTCGCCGCGCCGTAAGCGGTGACACCCCACGGCCGCTCGATCAACTGCATGACGTTGATCTTATGAGGCGCTCCCACCGAGCGCTGTCCCCGATCATTGCGCAGCCGTCACCGACCGCCGCTACCGGCCTGTTCACGAGAACGGGAGGCTCATGCAGGCGTGGCGTGTCGGGACCGGCCGCGTAGGTGAGGCCCGGGCCGGTTGGTTGGTCGGTCCGTGAGTCTTGATCGCGGCCCGGGTCTGCTGATTAGCTCGCCGACATGACTGAGCTCGGACCCGTCGCCTGGCCGCCCGAGCCGATCCAGACCGAGAGGCTCGTACTGCGTGAGTCCGAGGCCCGGGACCGTGCGGCGTTCATCGAGCTGCTGGCCTCGCCAGAGGTGCACACCTACCTCGGCGGCCCTCGGCCACGTGACGAGCTTGAACGCGAGATGCCCGAGGCGCCCGAGCGGTGGCCCGGAAGTTTCGTCGTCGATCTCGGCGGGGCGATGATCGGTCAGATCCTGCTCAGGAGAGCAACGGGGCACCGTCGCCCGGCTGCCGCGGGGAAGGCCGATCTCGGGTACCTGTTCCTGCCGCGGGCGTGGGGATTCGGGTACGCCGCCGAGGCGTGCACGGCGGCACTCGACTGGTTCGACGCCGTCCTTCCCGGCGAGCCGGTGGTGCTCACCACCCAGACCGCCAACGTCGCCTCGATGCGCCTCGCGGCAAAGCTGGGGTTCACCGAGATAGAGCGGTTCCGGGCCTGGGACGCCGAGCAGTGGCTCGGCCTGCGATCCCCGGTCACGCCGGCTGCTTGAGCTCGTGGTCGACGGCACTGCGACAGAGGTTGAAAGGTACTGCGCCTGGAGATTGCGGGTCCGACCGCTGGATCACAGTCAGAGTCGACCTCGCCCGGGTGACCCGGAAGTCAGGACAGGTGCGGCTGCGCGGACGCAGGTGCGTGAGAGGCGCTCGCGCGGGCTTCTACCCGTCGGAATTCGGATGAGGTGACCGTTCGTAACGTCGCTGCGAGCACGAGAGCGCAGAGTGCTGCTCCGCCCCAGAAGACCGCTCGTACGCTGATCAGCTCCGCGGTGAGGCCGGCGAACAGAGCCCCGAGCGGCATCGATCCCCAGCTGGTCAGGCGGCTGACTCCGCTGTAGCGGCCCATCATCTCGTCGGGCACGACGAGCGCGCGCAGCGAGCTGTAGGTGACGTTCCAGGCGCCGGAACCGGCGCCGCCCAAGACGGTCGTCACGGCGATCAGCCGAGGCGACGAGGTGATCGCCGGTGCTGCCAGCAGCACGGCGAAGCTGGCCATCGACGTGGCAAGGACGACCCGCCGCCCCAGCCGGCGAGTGAGCGCGGGCGCGGCGGAGGCTCCCACGACGCCGCCCACTCCCAGGGCGCCGATCAGCAGTCCGTACTGCGAGCGGCTCAGATCCATCGGCCCGGGTGCGACCGCGTAGACGACGATCACCGCCATCCAGGCCGCCCAGCATCCGCTCGCCGCGCCGGCCACCAGCAGCAGGGTCCGCAGAATCCTTTCCCGCCACACGTATCGGATTCCCTCCCAGATGTCGGCGCGGAGGCCGCACGCGCCCGTCGCCGGTCTGGGGTAACCGTTGCTGCGGTAGTGGCCGGTCATGATCGCCAAGGGGAGCAGCGCGCCGGCGTAGCCCACGCCGCCGGCGCCGAGCGCGGCGGCCAGTCCGGCGGCGGCCAGCAGGCCACCCAGAGGCGGCCCGATGAACTCGTTGGCCGCAGTCTCGGTCGCGGTCAACTTCGCGAACGCGGATTCCATGCGATTGCGGGGCACGACCATCGGCACGACCGACATTCGGGTTGTGTCGGCGAACACCTCGGCGGTGCCGAGGAGCAGCGCCCCCGCGTACAGGCCGGCCAGCGGGAGGATATCCGCGAGGATGGCACCCACGAGCACGGCCAGGACCAGGGCGCGCGCCGCGGCCATCGTCATGATCAGGCGTCGGCGGTCGACCCGGTCGGCGAACGCGCCGGCGGGCAGCGAGAACACCAACCAGGGCAGAGTGTTGGCCAGGGTGATTCCGGCGACCAGCGCCGGGGAGTCCGTCATCGAGACGGCCACCAGAGGCAGGGTCAGCTTGACGACGCCGTCAGCCAGGTTGGTGACCGCGGCGCCTGCCCACAAGGCTCTGAAGTTTCGCGCGCTCACGGACGTCGGGTCGCTTGGCTGGGTGTCGCTGTGCATGGCGAGGAGCTTGCAGCGTCGCGCGGTGCCACCCTAGAGTTTCGACTGGAGGCGAAACATGGCGGTCTTCCTGGTCGACGCCGAAGTGATGGCGCAGGCGCGTTTCGGCACTTCACAGCTCACCGAGACGTTGGGGGCGCTCAATATCCTGCGCCGGGGTCAGCCGCTTCCGTGGCACCGGGCCTGGCGGGACCAGCATGTCGATGCGTTCCATGACTATCTCGACGGCGACCCGGTGACGGCGGCCATCGTCGCGCACGCGATCTCGTCCTCCTGGATGGCTGACTTCCTGACGGTGCCGCCCGCCCGTCCGGACATGACGCTGGACGACGAGCTCGTGGAGCTGGAGTCACTGCCGGACGACCGGATCCGTGAGGATCTGGCCCACGTACGGTCCCCGCTGGCCCCGGAACTACGCGGTACAGGGTTAGCGGGCCGGACGGCCGCTCTGTTGCGCTGGGTCTGGCACCACACGATCGAGCCGGACTGGCCGCGCCGACAGTCGGTGCTGCGCGCCGACGTGGTGTCCCGGATCTCCCGCCTCGGCAGGGACGGATGGTCCGGGGTCATCAACGACATGCGGCCGGGCATGCACTGGATCGGCGACGGCCGGCTGCAGGTCGAGCAGCGGCCTTACCCACCGTGCGACGTGCGGGGCGGGACGCTGACCTTCTTCGCGGCTCACTGCCGGGGCGGCTGGATCTCCTGGAGGTTGCCCGACCGCTTCGGGATCGTCTATCCGGTGACGGGGATCTTCACCGAGACGGCTCTCTCCACACCGGATCCTCTGCGCCGCCTGCTTGGAGATCTCGATGCAGGATTCTGGTGCAGGCGTCCGAGCCGGTCAGCACCACGGCCGTGGTCGCCGCGACCGGACTGCCGCTCGGCACGGTCGGTGGTCACCTGCGCGTGCTGACGGAGGCCGGCCTGCTCCAGAAACGCCGGTCGGGCCGGGAGGTCCTCTACTGGTGGACGGACTCCGCCCGGGCACTCGTGGCCGGAGCCTCATCGTTCTGACGGAGGCTCGGTGCGTCGACATGAGCTTCGGGGATTGACCACGTGGGCCCGGGGATCCCGGGGGGGCGTCGCCAGGGCTCGTCGTTCACCGTCCCGGACTGATGTTGTGGTTGACGCGGAACATGTTGCCTGGGTCGAAGGCACGCTTGGCCTGCACCAGACGGTGGTAGGTGTCCGGATCGTAGGCCCGCGCCACCGCCTCAACCGTCGTGTCGTAGCCGGTCAGGAAGTTGGCCTGCTTGCCGCCCGTCGCCCAGGGGGCCATCGCGTCGGCGAGCGCGGCCAACGGCGCGCGGAACTCGTGCGCCATGCCGGGCGCGCCGAACGCGGCAGCGGAGAGCTGGAAGGCGGCGTCCCGGTTGCCGACGGCGTTCGGCACACGCGGTTCGCGGCCGAGCGCGCCGCCGAGCTGGCGGATCTCGATCGTCGCCGGGGTGTCGGCGCCCGGGCCGGCGACGGCGATCAGCGCCTCGGCGGCCTCCGCCGGAAAATCGCGGAGCAGCGCCGACATCTCGTACGTCGGGGCCGGCGCGACAGGATCGGCGTGGATCGCGGCGATCCCCGTGTACGGCATCTCGGCCACCGTGTCGATCAGCGCCGGCGCCGCGGCGCGCAGGTCCGCGACGAGCCGTTGACCGTCGGCGGCTGGCCCCAGGTAGGCGATCCGCACGTGGACGGTGAAGCGGTCTCGCAACGGTTCCGGCACGGACGGCACCGACGGCAGCCGCAGGAACGCGAACGAGACCGTCAGCTCCTCCGGGGCGGCGGCAACCAGCCGGCAGTACGCGTCGATCACCTCCTTGACGTGTTCGCCGGCAAAGTACAGCCCGCCGCCGTACAGGCTCGTCACCGGCACCAGGCCGATGGTGAGCGAGGTGACCACGCCGAAGTTGCCCATGCCACCCCGGATTGCCCAGAACAGGTCCGGCTCGTGGTCCGTGTCGATCCTCCGGAGCGAGCCGTCCGAGGAGACGATCTCGGCGGTGTGCACATGGTCGGCGGCGTAGCCGTACGTGCGGCCGAGGGTCGGGCTGAGCCCGCCGCCGAGGACGTAGCCGACCATACCGACGTTGGGCGACGAACCGGCCAGCGGCGCCAGGCCGGCCTCGGCCGCCGCCTCGATCAGTCGCTGGGCTGTGACGGCGGCGCCGATCGTCGCCGTACGCGACCCCGCATCGACGCTGACGCCACTGATCCGGCGCAGATTGATCATGACGGCGCCGTCCGCGGGCACGACCGCACCGTGCCCCGTAGCGACCGCGGCGACCGGCAGACCGTTCGCGTCGGCAAAGCAGACGGCGGCCTGCACGTCGGCGGCGGACGTGGCACCGACCGCGACGACCGGGCGTTGCGCCAGGGCCGTATTCCATGTGGCGGTCTCCGCGGAGTAACCCTCGTCGCCGGGCACCAGAACCGGGCCGGCGACCTCCGCGGTCAGCCGGGCCAGATTGTCCCGGTCGATGACGTACGCCATTTCGTAGCCTTCCCGGTCCCGTCGCCTCCTACACGCGAGGGTGGAGCCGGACTGGCCGGGCGCCTACACATGGGGGGCGCTGGGCCTCGTCACCGATCCGCAGGGCCTCGACAGCTCGAGCCTCTCGTCGCATCGCCGCGCTGTGCACAAGAGTGACGTCTCCTGCGGCCGATTCGGGCCGTGCTCAATGGCCGTCGATGGCGGAGGCGATCTTGGCTGGGGCGTTCAGGGGTGCAAGCTGGTCCTCGCCCAGTCCGTACCGCTGGGCGAGGTACGCGGGGTCCTGCCAGGTGACCAGCGAGCCGGGCTGGCCGTCGTCCCGCACCATGAGTCGCATTGGCAGGTCGATGGCGATCTCGGGTCGGGCCTGCATGAGCGGAGTGCCCGCCTGCGGGTTCCCAAAGATGATGACCTGTGTGTCGGGCATATTCAGTCCGGCCTTGCGAGCGGCCGCCGCATGGTCGACCACCGCCGCCACCGCAGCGCCTACGCGTTCGGCCTCAGCCCGCAGCGCCGAGATTGTCGCTCCGACATCGTGGGCGCTCCGCCTGGTCACCAATCCGTCGTTCACGGCCGACCCCCCGATCACCGTGTCGCTGGGCGAACCCGTCTCATCTTGCCCGCAACCGAGGCCAGTGCGGGGAGGTTTGCCATAAACGGCCCGCCGGCCCTCCCCGCAGGGCCCCTACCTGCCGTGACCGCACGTGACACCGCATGCGAGGCGGCTCACGAGCAAGCAGTTCCTCGAGCACATCCTCGACCAGAAGCGCTTCGGTGTGATCTGAGTCGATGGCAGGACAAAAACGGATCGCCTCGCCAGCCCGTCCCGACCTACCTTGTAACTGGATCTGCTTTCTCCGACCCGATCACGAGAGGACTCCACCCCGCGTGACGCCGCCTGCTCTTTAGACCTGACACCTTCCCGCATCGGTCGCCGACGTCGCCGTCGGCTCATTTCCCATGCCTTCCGTCAGGTCTTGAGAGAGATCATGTCTACGCGTCCTCATATCGTTCTGTCCTGGACCCTTGCGCGCACGGGCCTTCCCGAGCTCGCCTTCCGCTGCGTCCACCGCCCTTCCGGCCCCGCCAGCACCGGCCTTTCCGACCCCGCCACCACCGGCGATGGGAAGTTCCGCGTCAGTGCCAACGACAAACTCCGCGACGTCTGGCGCCTGGTCGCCTGCGTCACCTGCGACCAGGACTTCTCCCCTCGCCCCGAACGGTTCATCGCCCAGAGGGCTGGGCATCAGCCGCGAGCAGATCGCTCGCTGCGTCAAGATCGGCGTTCAGCTCAATCGAAGACCTCACCAGAGCTTCTCGTTCGTCCTGCTATGAGCCGCCGCCGTGGGCCCGAGCCGCAGGGAGAGGCAAGGTGGCCCTGCCCCGGACTACATCACGCGGCGGTCCGCGCGCGGTCGCTCATGACCGGGCGCGTACGAAGGTCAGGGCCAGCCCGATACCGGCGACGAGGGTGAACGCGCAGGCTCCGTCGTCGACCCTGACCGGGTCGGGCCACGGATCTGGTTCCAGGTGCTCGAGGTCAGATCCGGTAGTTTCCCGCCGGGTCGGGCTGTTGACGGTCTCGATGTAGCGCATGGCGCCGGCGGCGGAGCGACCGAACAGCTCGCGGAGCATCCGTAGGTCACCGCCGCCGGCGGTCCATGGCCCATGATCCGGTCCGGGATTCGAGGTTGACCCGAGTTCCGTGGAACTTCGGTGGCGGCTCGTTGGTGTTGGGTGCCGTTGAGTGCGTCCGGAGCGTGACGTGGTGGTCGTGTTCAGGAAGCCCGAGCGCCGAAGCCGTGGCTGTCGTCAGGAGGGCTCTGGGCTGCCCGCTATTCCTGGGTGGCGGGTCCGTGGTCGTCGAGTTCAATCGCCTTCGCCACCTCGCTCAGGTCGTTGTTGAGCTGGTGATCGCGCCCGGGCAGCGGGTGCAGTCGTGCCTGCGGGATGACGCGGGCGTACAGGTCGGCGTGCGACGGCGGGGCCGTTTCGTCCTGGAGTCCATGGAACACATGCACCGGCACGCCTTGCGGCAGCCTCGCGCCGAGGTTGTGCGGCAGCTCGAACTCGTCGCCGGGCCATCCGCCCGCACCGACGAACGGGGCGGCGATCAGCACGATCGCCGCGAGCTTCTGCTCCGGTGGCCGCTCGGCGAGCGCGTTGATGAGGATCGTCCCGCCCACCGAATGGCCCGCGACGACTGCGCCGTCGCCCAAGGCCGTCATTTCACGCCGGATGGCCGCGCTCCACCCGGCGTAGCTGGGCTCGCCCTCGTCGGGCATGCGCGGGTAGCGGACCTCATACCCGTCGCCGAGCTCGCGCCTCAGGCTGTCGACCAGCTTGTTGTCCCATTCGTCGTGCACGCCCGCGCCGCCGCCCTGGATGAACAGGAACCGCCGGGTGCCTGCCATGACGATCCTCCTTCGCGCCCTCGTGACGATCCGGTTCGATACCCGCTGCCGGCCCCTGCGAAGCCGGGGCCTGGATGCAGGTGGCGTTGACCCGCCGGAGCTATTCTAGTGCTAGAGTACGGTCGTGGAGTTGACTCCCGCTGAGCTGACCGTGTTGGGCCTGGTCATCGAACGGCCGCAGCACGGTTACGACCTGGAGCAGGTGATCGAGCAGCGCGGCATACGGCAGTGGACCGACATCGGGTTCTCCTCGATCTACTACCTGCTCACCAAGCTGGAGCAGCGCGGCCTGCTCGATGTCCCGGAGGCTCCGGCCGCCGCCAAGTCCCGCCGCGTCTTCCACGCCACCACCGAGGGCCGCCGGGTTGCGGCACGTAACGCACTGGCCTTCGTCGCTGAGGCGCGACCGGTCCCACAGTCACTGCTGGTCGGCGTCGCCAATCTGTCCCTGCTCTCGGCGCAGCAGTACGCACAGGCACTGCGCACCCGGCTGGCGCAGCTCGAAGCCCGGATCGCCGCAGTCCAGGCGGCGCAGCAGGCACAAGCCAACCTCCCGCTCGCAGCGCGTGAGGTGTTCTCCTACTCCCTGAGCCTCATGGATGCAGAAAGGCAGTGGCTCGCCACCCGAGTCCAGGTGCCCCGTGACCAAGAAGACCGACGACAAGATTGACTTCAAGAAGACCCTTGACGCCTACCAAGGGCAACGAGGCCGGTTCCGGATAGTCGACGTACCCGACATGCAGTACCTCATGATCGACGGCCACGGCGACCCCAACACCTCGCCCGCCTTCACAGAGCCGGTCGAAGCGCTCTACCCAGTGGCCTACAAGCTGAAGTTCGCCAGCAAGCGAGACCTCGGGCGCGACTATGTCGTCCCGCCTCTGGAAGGCCTGTGGTGGGCCGAGGACATGGCCTCCTTCACGGTGGCACGGGACAAGTCGCGGTGGGACTGGACGCTGATGCTGATGGTCCCCGAGTGGATCAACCAGATCATGTTCACCACCGCCGTCGAGCAAACCGCTGCCAGGCACCGGCCGACGCGTCTCGACGGCGTCCGCCTCCAAACGCTGTCCGAGGGGCGGTGCGTGCAGACGTTGCACGTCGGTTCCTTCGATGACGAGGCCGACGTCCTCGCACAACTGCATCATCAGTTCATCCCCGGCAACGGGCTTCGCATGGCCGGAACCCACCACGAGATCTACCTCAGCGACTATCGCAAGGTCGCACCCGACAAGCAGCGCACCATCCTCAGGCAGCCAGTCACCACCGACACCGTGGTGGCCGACACCCAGTGACGGGCGGGTATGCGCTCATCGGCGTGTGCGGACGGCGCCACGCGACAAGCGGAAGCACCCACCTGAGGACTCGGATCCGCCGAAGAGGTCAACAACCAGAAGCGGGTTTCGGGCGATCGTTGGCCGACCTACGCCCCGGTACCCGTCAGATCAGGCAAGCCATGCTCACGGCAGAGGCCACAGGACGAGGTAGCGCCTACAGGCTCGCGTCTACGCGCCCCCACAGCTTCTCGAGCGCTGCGCCGGATTGGCGTGACGGTCAGCCAGGGCTTTGTCGGTTCTTACCTGCTTGGGCCACGCCCAGCCACTCGCCGAGCCGACGACGAACCTGGATGCGGCGATACCCGCCGTGCACGGCCCCGGTCGGTGGTGGATCGAACAGCGACCCCGACCCGGGTGCGGCTGCGGCGGGCCTGGTCAAGAACGTCGCGCTCCACCGGGCGACCAACGACTCGGTGACACGCGGTGCCACCCGGTGGGCGAACAGCGCCAGGTGCGAGACCACCCCGGTTGTCACCTGCCTGCGCGGGCGGCGGGCGCATGCGACGATCGCGGCAGCGAGACGCTCCGGTGCGTACGCGGGCGGGATAGCTCGTAGCTGGCGGCCCGAGTGGTTGGCGGCCCGCTGGAAGAACGGCGTGTCGACCGGGCCGGGTAACACGAGACAGACCCGTATCCGAGGATGCCGGGCAACCTCCTGCTGAAGGTTCAGGGCCAGCCCTCTGATGGCGAACTTCGTCATGGAGTAGAGCGGCACAAGCGGGTTCGGGAACACAGACAGCAGTGACCCGACGAGCACGAGGTTGCCGCTGCCCTGCGCCTGAAATACAGCTAGGGCGGCGCGGGTGCACAGCACGGTGCCGAATACGTTGGTGTCCACCAGCCGACGAATCTCGTCCACCGATTCAGAGCCCAACGGCCCGGCAACGCCGACGGCCACCGCTTCAACCCAGACGTCTATCTTCCCGAACCGCTGCACCGCCAGCCTGGCCAACCGCTCCACAGCCACTGGATCCGCAATGTCGGTCGGCACAACCAGCACCTGCCCACCCCGTGCCCGGCAGTCGTGCTCGACCTCCGCGAGCGCTTCTTGGCTGCGCGAGACGAGTACCAACCTGGCCCCTTCGTCAGCGAACGCCAACGCGGTCGCGCGGCCAATCCCGCTCGACGCCCCCGTGATCAGCACCACGGCGTCACGGAACGTCCTACGCTTGGCCATCACACCTCCCGCAACACGGCAGAACGAGATCAACCGTCTACCCGCGGGCGTGACAATCACTCCCAGGGTGCATCACGCTGCCTGCCGAGCCGCTCGGAATGCCAGGAGCGCTTCGTTGTTGGCCACGAACCTCCTCTGATCACCGGCCTCACGGCCCGTCACTAGTGCGAACGCACGGCGCAGAACAAGAACCGAGGCTGCCCACCCCCACGGTCCGATCGCACCTTTGCCTTGGCATGGTGGCGGCTGATCCTGCTTCTCGAGTTGGCGATGCGGCTGGCCCGAGGAAGTCTTGCCGCCGGGTCAGGCGCGGGCGGCTGGTTCGGCGGGCGTGGCGGCAGGACCATCACCCGATCCGCCGTCGGCTGACTCGGCCTGTTGGGCGACGGCGGCGCGGGCGAGGGCTACCGCCTCCAACCCGCGGACGTCCCGGCTGGCCAACATGCCGAGGACGGCGAGCACCACCATCGTGGCGAGAATCAGCAGCGTGTCGCGGGTACCGATCGCCGCGGCGACCGGTCCGACCGTCACCTGGCCGAGTGGGATGGCGACCCACGACCCCAACATGTCGTAGGAGTAGACGCGGGCCAGGTGGTCGGCCGGGATGTGCTGCGCGATCGATGTGTCCCAGGCGACGGCGAACTGTTCGACGGCGATGCCGACCGCCACCCCAGCCGGCAACAGCACGACGATGGTGGGCGCCAGGGCCAGCCCCAACAGCAGGAACGACTCGGCGAACATGCAGGCCACCCCGAGTAGCAGCAGCCGGCGAACCCGGATGCGTAGGGCGATCAGCCCGCCCACGACCATGCCGGCGGTCTCCGCCGCCAACACCACACCCCAGGCGCTACGGCCGATCGTCTGGTCCGCGACGGCCGGGCCGAGCACGTTCACGCCGCCGGCCAGGGCCCCGTTGAGAATCATGAAGCCGAGCACCACCACCCAGACCCAGGTCCGCGCGGTGAACTCGACCCAGCCATCCCGAACGTCAGCGACGATGCTCGTGCGGGTGCTCTTCGCCGGCGGAGCAGCGACCCTGACCCCGGTGAACGCGATAGCGGCGATAGCGAATGTGAGCGCGTCAACGGCGAGCCCCCACCCCGGCCCCACGGCGGCCACCAGGAGGCCACCGAGCGCGGCCCCGCCGATCATGCCCGCGTTGACGCCGAGCCGGATGAGCGCATTGGCCGGCTGAATCAGCTCCGGCGGCACCGTCTGCGGCGTCGCTGCGGCCGAGGCTGGCTGGGACAGGGCGCTCACGATGCCGTTGGCTGCACCGAGCGCCAGCAGCAGCGGGATCGTCGCTGTGCCGGTGAGCACCAGGGCGGCCACCGCGGCCTGGGTCAGCGCACCCAGCACGTTCGAGCCGACCAGGACCAGCCGGCGTGAAATCCGGTCGGCCACGACCCCGCCGAAGAGCACGAACAGCACGGTCATCAGCGATCTGGCGCCGACCACCAGGCCCAGGTCGCGCACCGAGCCGGTCAGATCGAGTACGGCGAAGGCCAGCGCGATGGGAGCGACACCGTTGCCCAGCATGTTGACCAGCCGGCCAGCAGCGAGGTAGCGGAACGCGCCGTATCGCAGCGGAGCCAGCATCAGTCCTCCATCCGAAAAGGAGCAACGATCAACGTGAGGAACTGCTGGTGCAGGAAATTCCCGCAATGATTGGCTTTCGGTGCGGATCGATCGAGTCATTCTCTTGAGAGCAGAAAGGGCGGTGCGTTCCCACCCGTACAGTGCGATCCCGGTCAGCGGGTCAGCGGGACGCATTTCGTCGGCATGCAGCGGCCGGGGCATGCGGTCATCAGGGACTCGTCCGTTTCCGATGCTTCGGAGCCGCCACGGTGGCGGTCGGGCTCACGCAAGGGCCAAGGGCAGGGCGAGGATCGCGAAACGGACGACGCGTCCGAGCAGGCAGGCGACGGCGAACTCCCAGTGTCGCAGGCCGGCGGTTCCGGCGGCCACGCTGACCAAGGCGAGTGGTGGGACGCCGACGGAGGCGGAAAGGAGCACCGTCGGCAGACCGGTGCGGCGGTGAGAGAGCCAGCGCCGGACGGGCTCGGCCCACCGGGCAGCCCGGGCAGCCACGCGCCCCGATTGGTTGCGTCGTGCGTGCCTCCGGGCCAACCGGCCAGTTCCTCGACGAGCAGCTTCCAACAGCAGCAGCTTCCCAGCGGTTTGCCCGACCGCCAGAGCGACCACGGCGATCACGGCGTACCCGCCCGGCTGCCCGGCGACTACGGCGTAGGCCTCCGCGTTGACGACCGGAACAAGGGCCGAGGCGAAACCGTATCCGAGCGCAGCCGCGGCCTCCAGGACACCGCTCATGCCGGGCCGTCCCGGTTCAGCAGTTTGGCCACCGCCACGGCGGACCAGATCTTGATCACAAGGACGGCCAATGCCACGGTCACTGCCAACGAGTATCGGCCGAACGCCACGGCGCCGATGACCCCGGCGGTATTGACCGCCTTCGCCAGCGGCGACCAGTTCAATGCCCATACGCGCCGGTCAACGACATGGAAGTAGTTCGGACTGATGACCGGCCAGCACAGGAACGCCAGCGACAGCATTGTGTCCAGGACCATGAACGATGGCAGAAACACCACGGCGACCAGCGAAACATCGGGCATCAGGGCGACCAGGCCCATACAGAGCACGGCGGTGCATGCCCGGTCGCTCACGATGTCGAGGACGGCACCGGCCCGGGTCTCCTGGCCGAGCCGGCGCGCAGCCAGGCCGTCGAGCATGTCACCGAGCCAGTAGACGCCGTACGCCACTGCGATCAAGGCGACGGAACCGGAAACGAGGGCGACGATGCCGAGTGTGACGGCGGCGAGCGTCCGGGTGATGGTGATGTAGTTGGGGATGGTGAGAAGCGGGCCGACCTGCAGGGCGGGCCGGGAGTCGACGAGAGTCACCGCTGCAGCGTGCGGTTCCTGGG
The DNA here is from genome assembly GCF_044456245.1 of Micromonospora sp. NPDC051006. Classification (NCBI taxonomy): domain Bacteria; kingdom Bacillati; phylum Actinomycetota; class Actinomycetes; order Micromonosporales; family Micromonosporaceae; genus Micromonospora; species Micromonospora sp. NPDC051006. Next base: position 47,071 of record NZ_JBITFP010000033.1, on the reverse strand, counting down.
GCGTACGGCGGAACGTACCGGGGTGCCGACCTCGGTGCGGCTGCGGTACCGGGGTGCCGGTTCGGCTGGTACCTGAGTACCTGGCTGACCCCAGGGCGGATCATCGAGACTGTGCAGGTGGTGACAGCGATCGGGCGATGGGTGCGCAGCCTCGAAGGCGTGCGCCGGCTCACCTATGGCGCGGCAGGTCTGATCGTCGTAGCCGTGGTCACGACGGTCGACCAGAACGTGCTCGTACCGGCGGGCTGGGTGTGGCTGGTGCTGCCCGCCGCCCTCACGGCCATGGCCCTACCTCCCGGCCCTCGGACATTGGTCTTCGCCGCCTGCGCCGGGTTCGTGGCGATCGTCAGCACCGGTGAGTCGGTCCAGCTGGGCCTGGCGGCGGCCGCATTCGTATTCGTCTCGACCTGCGAGGATCCTGCCCGCCGACCGTGGCTGGGATGGGTGGCTGGTTCTGCCGGCGCCGCCGGCGCCCTCGCCATCGCTCTGCTGAACCATCGCGGGCCCTACGAACAGCCGTTCGCCTTCGTCGCGGCCGGCTACCTCCTTGCCGTCCTCATGCGCTCGTGGTCGCGCGGCAACGCCCTCACCCGGGAGACGAGCGTGCTACGTGACCAGGCTGCCTGGCTGGAACAGCGCACAAACCTGGCCCGCGAACTGCACGACGTGGTCGGTCACCACGTCACCGCGATGGTGGTCCAGGCCGAGGCCGGACAGTACAGCAGCGACCCGGCAGTGGCGCTGCGGACAATCGCGAACAGTGGCCGCACCGCCCTACGTGAACTGGACACGCTCGTCGTACATCTACGCGACCCGGACGCGTCGATAACCGTGAGCGCCCCGCCGCGCCTGTCCGACATCGACGAACTGCTCGCCGAGCCGCTGCGCCAGCAGGGCGTGACGGTGCACGTCCGGCTCGACGCCGAGCCGGGACTCGACGAGGTGGGTGTGCTGGCGGCATACCGCATCGCTCAGGAGGCCATCACCAACATCGCCCGCCACGCGAGCGCCACCACCGCCTGGGTTGAGCTGATCCGCGTCGGCGACCACGCCCGGCTGCGGGTGAGCGACGACGGGATCGGACCGCCCCAGGCCGCAACACGCGGCTCGGGGCTGCTCGGCATCGAGGAACGCGCGCGGGCGCTCGGCGGCAGCTCGAACGTGGGCCGGCGCCCCAGCGGCGGTACGGTGCTGGAGGCCATCCTGCCGGTGGCGAAGCCATGATCCGTGTCGCGATCGCCGACGACCAGCAGCTGGTCCGCGACGGCTTCAGCCAGATCCTGCGTTCCCAGCCGGACATCCACGTCGCCGCCGAAGCCGCGGACGGGCGACAGCTCCTCGACGCCGTCCGTTGTGATCCCCGCATCGACGTCGCCCTCGTCGACATCCGCATGCCGGTGCTGGACGGCCTACAAGCCACCCGGGAACTGGCCGCGATCCCCCACGCCCCGGCCGTCATCATCGTCACCACCTTTGACGATGATGCGTACGTCTTGGACGCCATCGCCTCCGGAGCGCGCGGGTTCCTCCTCAAGCGCAGTAGCGCCCACGACCTCATGTCCGCCGTACGCACAGTCGCGGCCGGCGGCGCAATCCTCTCGGCCGACATCACCGGCGCCGTCCTCGAACGCGTACGGTCGACCGGCCCGGCGACCCGCGTGGACCTCACCACCTACCAGCTGACCGCCCGCGAGACCGACGTGCTCACGTTGATCGGCGCCGGGCTGAACAACGACGAGATCGCGCGAAGTCTTCATCTGTCGATGAGCACAGTCAAAACCCATGTCGCGAACGTGCTGGCAAAGACCGGAAGCCGCGACCGCGTGCGAGCCGCCATCCTGGCCATCCAGGCTGGCCTTTCGTAGGAGAGATCGGCGATCCGACGGCGCCGTTTCAGGGCTGCTCGTGTCGTAGGTCCGCGGCCCACTGCGCCAGGGCGGCTTCGCTGGTGACGTGGTCGAGGCCGACGATCGCGGCGCCGTACAGAGCCCCCTTGTCGCCGTGCGCGGCGTCCACCACGGGTGGGGGTTGTGTCCGGTGGAAGGCCATCAGGCCGTCGGCGTACGCGGTGTTGAAGGACGCGGCGGCGGCGCTGCGCAGTGGCGCGCCGATCCCTCCGAGGGTGACCACGTCAGGGTCGTGGAGGTTGACGAGACCGGCGACACCCGCGCCGAGGGCTGCCGCGACAGCGGACACCGCCTGCCGGGCGTGCAGGTTGTCGTTCACACGGGCGAGGATCTGGCGGGCGTAGCTACGGGGGTCGGCGGGAGTCGGCTCGTTGAGGTGGCGGGCCAGGGCCCGCCCGTCGACGTCGAGGTCCCAGCAGCCGCGGGCGCCGCAGGGGCAGCGTCGGGTCCGGTCGCCGAACGGCAGGTGCCCGTACTCGCCGGCGGCCCCGTGGGCGCCCGTCATCGGCCTTCCGTCGACGGTGACCGTGCCGCCGACACCGACCTCGACGATGAGGTGCAGCGCGGTGGTGGCAGTGGTGGCCGCGCCGGTGCGGGCCTCGGCGACGCCGGCGAGGGTCGCGTCGTTGCCGAGCAGGAACGGCAGTTGCCCTCCCTCGGTGACGACGCTGAGGTCGACCGGCCCCCAGCCGAGCGTGGACGCCTGTACCAGGTGACGGTCGTGAATCGTGCCGGCCACGGCCAGCGACACCGCACGCAGCCGGCGGCCGTATCGGGCGCGGCCCTGCTCGACGCCGCGGCGCACGGCGGCCAGTACCGCGGTTGGCTCACGGCTGTCGTGCTGGCGGACCCGCAGGTCATGCAGCTGCCCGTCGATGGCCGCTACGGCGCAGCGCCAGTCCTCCTGTCGCAGGTCGACCGCCAGAACCATCGGGCCGTCGGGATGCGGCCGCAGGACGGTCGTGGGTCTTCCTCGGCCCTGCACCGGAGCCGGCGCCTCCGCGAGCAGTCGCAGGCCACGGAGCCGGGTGGTGATCTCCGTGGCCAGCCCGCTGGTCAGCTCCAGCCGCTGGGCCAGCAGGGCACGGGTGATACCGGGATTGCGGTGCACCTGTGCCAGTACCTGCGACGCCGTGTGCCACCGGGCCGTGTCGGCGCGCTGACGGGAAGGGCTTGCCACCGAAATCATTCCCCCTTATCCTCGCCTCACGAGCATATTAGCGGGAGCGTGGTCGTGGACCTGTCAGGCATCGACGCGGTGCTGTTCGACATGGACGGCACTCTGGTGGACTCCGACGCCGCTGTCGAGCGGGCCTGGCGAACATGGGCAGCCGAATACGGGGTCTCCCCCACAGCGGCCCTGGCGATCGCGCACGGCAGTCCCGCCGATCACACCGTTCGCCGGCTGCTGCCCTTGCTCGACGACGCTGCGGTCACCGGCGCAGCGGCACGGCAACTGGCGCTGCAGTACGACGACCTGTCCGACGTCAGACCCACCCCCGGCGCCCACGAACTGCTGGCAACACTGGCCCGGCTGGGGCTGCCCTGGGCGGTGGTGACCAGCGCCGACGCCCGGCTAGCCAAGGTCCGGCTCGGCGCCGCCGGCATCGATCCGCCCGTGCTGGTCACCGTGGAAGACGTCAGCGCGGGCAAGCCGGATCCGCAGGGCTACCTGCGTGCCGCCGAACTGCTCGGCGTATCGCCATCGCGGTGCCTGGTCGTCGAGGACGCCGAGGTGGGGCTGCAGGCAGGGCGCGCCGCCGGCGCGATGACCGCGGCGCTGAAAGGCCTGGACGGCGACCTGCGTCTCGACGGCCTGGCACGTCTGACACGCCGACTGCAGTCGACCTCGGCGTAACCGCAGCCTTACGCCGGAGGTCACCTCGCCCGGGCACGTTCGGCGAACACACCGGTGTTGCCGCAGGCACTCTGGACGTCCGGAAGATGGCGCCGTCAGCCGCGCACATCGCTTCGTGATCGACGGAAGTAGGAGACCGTCGTCGCGACCATCAGCACCCCGCCCAGGAAGAAATAGGTGTTGATGCCAATGCCGGCCCAGAACTCCGCAGTGGAGATGTCGTCCGCTCCCAGGAAACCGCCTCGGCGGATGCCTGCGGCCATGAGCAGGTTTTCGACCATCCCGGGAACCCCCCGGACGACCAGTAGCGCGCTGCCGAACCACAGCGGCGTAAGGAGCACCCACCGAGGGACGCGCCGTCCCCACGGCCGGACGGTGCCCATGACGACGACCGCCCCCACGGCCGACATGAGGATGAGAATGACGTTGAAGATCACGTATGCCCGTAGATCCCACGGTCCGCCACCGGTCGGATCATCACCCGGAAAGAACACCGCTACCACGTGGGACACGACGAAAAAGATCAACCACACGAACGCGCCGTACGCCCAACGAGGGCCGCGATGAGTTCTCACACCAGCAGGATCGTGGATTCGGACGCTATGACGCCTCCCATCCTGAGGTGAGCCATCCCCCTCGCGAGAGGGACGCTCCCAGCGGTGACCCCTCCAGGCGCGCCGAAGCTGCCCACGCCGTCGATGCCAGAGGTCGCTCAGGCACCAACCGGACACTCGATCAGCCGTGCCGACCGACCCGAGTGATGAGTTGTCGCGCCCGCACCCGTCATACCTACGACGGAACACGACGAGGCGGAAGGATGACGTGATGGGTGCGGACACGCGGCTGGAGGAGCTGGGCGTGAGCGGTCTGGGCGAGGTCGACGAGCCGGCGTTCTCGGGGCTGGCGGAGCGGCACCGGCGGGAGCTGCACGTGCACTGCTACCGGATGCTCGGGTCGTTCGAGGACGCCGAGGACACCGTTCAGGAGACGTTCCTGCGTGCCTGGCGGCGGCGGGAGACCTTCGCGGGGCGGTCGACGTTCCGGGCCTGGCTGTACCGGATCGCCACCAACGCCTGCCTGGACCTGCTCGCCAAGCGCCGCCCGGAGCCCGCGACCGGCGGAGAGGTGCTGTGGCTGCAGCCCTACCCGGACCGGCTGCTCGACGAGCTGCCCGCGGGTGACGCGGACGAGCCGGAGACCGTCGCCGTCGCGCGGGAGACGATCGAGCTGGCGTACCTGGTCGCGGTCCAGCACCTCGCTCCGCGCCCGAGGGCCGTGCTGATCCTGCGCGACGTGCTCGGTTGGCCGGCGAAGGACGTCGCGGAGCTGCTCGGGGACTCCGTCAACTCCGTGAACAGCGCGTTGCAGCGGGCCCGCGCCGGCATGCGCGAGCACCTGCCCGCCGAACGGCAGGACTGGACCGGCGGCGAGGAGGACGCCAGGACGCGCGAGCTGGTGCGCCGCTTCACCGACGCCAGCGTGGCCACCGACGTCGCGGCGGTCGCCACCCTCCTGCGGGACGATGTCCGCTGCTCGATGCCGCCCACCCCGGGCCTTCACGTCGGCCGCGACGCGGTGGTGCGGGACTGGACCGAGAGCGGCTTCGAGGGCCTGGGGCGCCTGCGCACCGTCCCCACCTCCGTGAACCGCCAGCCCGCCATCGCCTTCTACCTCTGGCGCGAGCAGGAGCAGGCGTACCTGCCGCTGACCATCGACGTACTTCGCATCACCGGCGGCGCGATCACCGAGATCACCATCTTCCACAACGACCAGTTCCCGCGCCTCGGGCTGCCGGAGCGCCTGCCGGCGGACGGCACGGAGTAGTCCGGTGTGGACGCTCGCGCTGCGCGCTGGCGCGCGCGTCCCGGTGGTCCCGGCGGAGTGGTCCCACGCCTTCGCCGTCGTCACCCGGGGCCAGGTCCAGCTGGAGCTGCGCGACGGCGAGCCCGGACCGGTCCTCGGACGCGGCGCCGGGTTCTGGCTCCGCGGCACCGGCGTCCGCGCCCTGCGCAACCCCGGCCGTCGCACGGCGACGGTACGCATCGTCACGCCCAGAGCAAGCACGTCACCTGCCGGTCAACGCCCCCCGTACGCCCAGCTATCGACTGATGGAGGAACGACATGAACAGCATGAGTGACAACGAGGTCGTCGCAAACCCGGCATCGGGCCAGACCAGCCACAGCCACCGATTCCGCGGGCTCGTCGGCACCGGCTTCGTCGCCACGCTCACGGCGATGGCGGCCACCACCCTGGCCGCTGCGCTCGCCCAGGCCGCCGGCGTCGACTTCGAGGTCCCCGATGGCGGCGAGACGATCCCGTTGCCCGGGTTCGCCGTCGTGACCGGCTTCTTCTCGGTCGTGGGCATCGTCATCGCCGTCGCCCTGCTTCGGTGGAGCGCTCGCCCCGCCGATCGATTCGTGTGGACGGCAGTGTCGCTGACCGCGGTCTCGTTGGTCCCGCCCCTCCTCGCCGGGGCCAACACCGCCACCGCCAGCGCCCTCCTCGGGCTACACCTCGTCCCCGCGGCGGTGATGATCCCCACCCTGGCGCGGAGCCTCCGCAGCCGGACCGATTGAGGATCCCGCAACGGGACGACGCGCGGCGCGAGGGCATGCGGGCCTCTTCGACGACGTACGGTTCGGCGGGCGGGACGCAGGCCGAGCGCAGCTCAGGCCGGCTGGCGAGCGGCGTGAGTGCGGATGAGTCCCTCGACGCCGCGGAGGAAGGTTTCGCAGATCAGTACCCGGTCGAAGAGGCAGCCGGCCGCCATGGCGCCGTCGCGGAGCATGACGAAGTGCTGCGCGGCGGCCTCGGCCTCGGTCTTCTCGATGCTCGCCATCAAGGTGTTGATCGTGTCGAGGAACCACTGTCGATGCGTGAGGACGGCCTGGTGCACGGGATGGTCGGGGTCGGGATACTCAGCCACGGCGTTCAGGAAGGCGCAGCCGCGAAAACCGGCGGACTGGATGCCCTGGGCAATCGACTCCGCAACGGCCCTCAGGGTGTCGGGCGCCGGTAGGCCGGCGGCGACGGCCGTGTCGACCTGGCCGCGAATGGCTTGATCGGCCGCCTGCAGATAGGCGAGGACGAGATTCTCTTTACCGGGAAAGTGCCGATAGAACGTGGCCCGGGTCACTTTCGCCTCGGTGATGATCCGGTCGACGCCGACCGAGTGGATTCCCTCCCCGTAGAAGATCCTGGTCGCCGTGTCGAGGAGCCGTTGTCGCGCCTCGGACGGCCGGATGTCGGTCTCGCTACGTGCCATGAGCCCATGATAGCGAATAGAACGTTCGGTCTCGCGCCGTCGGTCCATCGGGTTCCGGCCGCTCCTCGCTGATGACCTCGCCCAGCGCGAACCAGGCGCGGGTAGACAGGGGGTAGAACGTTCTGTCTTGACGGCTCGACGCGAAGTCGTCATCATTGGCAAGGTAGAACGATCGTTCTTCGGGGCGGTGCTTCCGACCCGCGGCGCCCGCTGGCCGCCGTACCCCTCTCAGTAACCACCGAAGGATCACCATGACCACCGTTACCGCACCCGGGATCTCGACGACGGCGTCCACCCTGCGGCGGCTGTACTTCGTCCGCTTCGCGTTCGCCATCGTCTGGGCCCTCGTGATGTTCACGACCGCCGAGCACCTCGGCCCGCTCGCCGCGACGCTGCTCGTGCTCTACCCGCTGTTCGACGTGGCCGCCGCCGTCATCGACGCCCGCGCGTCGCGCGCCACCGGATCGCCCAACCTGCTGTACGTGAACGTCGCGGTCAGCCTGCTCGCCGCGGTCGGCCTGGCCTTCGCCGGCGCGTCCGGCATCCCGGCGGTCCTGCGCGTGTGGGGTGCCTGGGCGGTCGTGGCCGGCCTGGTTCAGCTGATCGTGGCGGTCAACCGCCGCGCGATGGGCGGCCAGTGGCCGATGATCATCAGCGGCGGCATCTCCGTACTCGCCGGCGGATCGTTCATCGCCGCTGCCTCCTCGGACAACCCGGTGCTGACCAACGCGATCGGCTACGCCATCCCCGGCGCCATCTTCTTCCTCATCTCGGCCATCCGCCTCGGCCGCGCCGCCAAGGCGAACTGACATGGAAAGCGCTACCTATGACGTCGTCGTGATCGGCGCTGGACCGGTCGGAGAGAACGTCGCCGATCGGATCGTGCAGGGCGGCCTGACCGCGGCCATCGTCGAGCGGGAACTGGTCGGTGGTGAGTGCTCGTACTGGGCCTGCATGCCGACCAAGGCGTTGCTGCGCAGCGCGACCGCGCTCCGGGCGGCACGTCGGCTGCCCGGCGCGCGTGAGGCGGTAACGGGCGACCTGGACGCCGCCGCCGTGCTGCGCCGTCGCGACTCCTTCGCCTCGAACTGGTCTGACGACGGCCAGGTGTCCTGGCTCGACTCGGCCGGGATCGCGCTGTATCGCGGCCAGGGACGGATCAGCTCCGACCGGGTAGTCGAGGTGTGGAGCGGCGAGGACGGCCCGAGCATCTCGCTCACCGCCCGGCATGCGGTAGTCGTCGCGACCGGAAGCAGCGCGCTGATCCCGGCCCTCACCGGTATCCGCCAGGCGGCACCCTGGACCAGCCGGGAGGCGGCCGCCGCGACCGAAATTCCCGGTCGGCTCGCCGTCATCGGTGGTGGCGTGGTGGCGTCGGAGATGGCGACCGCGTACGCGAGTCTCGGATCCAGGGTGACGGTGCTGGCCCGTGACGGTCTGCTGCACCTGGCGGAGCCGTTCGTCGGCGAGCGGGTCACGCAGTCGTTGCGGGAAGCCGGTGTGTCCGTGAGGCTCGGTGCCGAGGCCGCGTCGGTGAACCGGGACGGCGACGGCACCGTGCACATCACGCTCACCGACGGCGAGCAGGTCGAAGCCGACGAACTCCTGGTCGCGACCGGCCGTACGCCGAACACACAGGACGTCGGCCTCGACAAGATCGGCCTGAAGCCCGGCGCGTGGCTCACGGTCGACGACACGTTGCGGGTCCTCGACGAGGACGGAGCGTTGATCGGCGACGGATGGCTGTACGCCGCCGGTGACGTCAACCGGCGCGTACTGCTGACTCACCAGGGCAAGTACCAGGCTCGCGCAGTGGGCGACGTCATCGTGGCGCGCGCCAAGGGCGAAGCGGTCGAGGACGGTCGGTGGGGCCGGCACGTCGCCACTGCCGACGAGCGTGCCGTGCCGCAGGTCGTCTTCACCGACCCGGAGGTCGCGTCGGTGGGGCTGACCGCGGCCGCCGCCGAGGCCGTCGGGCTGCGGATCCGGGTCGTCGACTACGACCTGGCCGCGGTCGCGGGATCCGCTCTGCACGCCGAGGGATACCAGGGGCACGCCCGGATGGTCGTCGACGAGGACCGGCAGGTGATCGTCGGCTTCACGCTCGTCGGTCCCGACGTCGCGGAACTGCTGCATGCGGCGACGATCGCGGTCGTCGGCGAGGTGCCGCTGGATCGGCTGTGGCACGCCGTTCCCGCGTTCCCGACGGTCAGCGAGGTCTGGTTGCGCCTGCTGGAGGCGTACGGCCGCTGACAGCGAGCCGAGTATCGCTCGACCGGGCGGGTGAGGGCGACGGGAGCACCGGCAGGGGCCGACGCAACCCTGACGGCGGCCGACTCGTTGCTGCCACAGGGGCGGACGGGGGCGGACGATGGTGGCGGGACGCGGTGCCGGGCTGCTGCGCTCTGCGACGAGTTCGGGGCGCGCCACGTTCCTGGAGCTCTTCTTCGACCTGGCCTTCGTTGTCGCCCTCACCCGCGTCTCGCAACGGTTCGCCGACCTCGGCAGCGACACCGGCTGGACGCTCGTTGCCGGGCTCGGTCGCACCCTGCTGCTGTTCCTGGCGCTCTGGTTGATCTGGTCGCACACCACCTGGATCACCAGTCGCTACGAGCCCGAGCGGTCGATCATTCAGGCGGTCGTGGTCGGCACCATGTTCGCCGCCCTGGTGATGGCGGTGACGCTGCCGCGCGCCATGGAGGAACGGGCCTTGCCGTTCACGGTCGCGTACCTGATGGTGATGGTCGTGCGGCCGCTGGTGGTCGCTGCCGCGCTGCGTGGCCATCCACGACGGCTGGTGCCGTTTCGCCTCGCCGCATGGGCAGCGGTTTCCGCGCCGATCTGGCTGGTCGGCGCGTTGGGCCCCGACCACCTTCGCCTGCCGCTGTGGGCTGCCGCGCTTGCCGTGGACTACCTCGCCTGGGCTCTGGGCTGGCCGCTGCCGCGGCTCGGGGCCGCGGCGATCGGTCAGTGGCGAATCGCCGGGGAGCATCTGGGCGAACGTCACCAGCAGATTTTCCTCATCGCGCTCGGTGAGACGATCTTGGTCATCGGCGTCGTCTTCAGCGGTGCGGACTACTCCGCGCAGCGCGCCGCCGCCTTCACGGTCGCGTTCACCACCAGCGCGCTGCTGTGGCGGATCTACTTTCACCGCGCCGGTCGGTTGCTGCACGAGGCGCTGGGTCGGGCGCGTATGCCCGGTCAGTTGGGTACGGCGTCGGGTCGGACGCATGCGTTGATCGTGTTCAGCGTGCTCGTCACCGCCGTCGGCTACGAGCTGGTGATCGCCCATCCGTTCGGGCCGCCGCGGCCGACGTGGCTTCTGTTCGTGGTGGGCGGTCCGGCGCTCTTCCTCGTCGCCCGGGTGCGGCTGGAGTACGAGATCTTCGGCCGGCTCTCCGGGTCACGGATGATCGGCTTGGTGGTCCTGCTGCTGATCACGGCGGCGTTGGCCCAGTGGTCGCCGATGGTCGGACTGAGCGTGGTGGCCGGAGTGCTGGCCCTTATCGCACTGCTCGACGCGTTACAAAGCCGACAGCGGCCGCTCGAGGAATCCGCCTCGCCGATCGGGCGGGAGACGCCCGGCAATCCCGGGTCCGAGGCGTGACCGCTCGGGCTACTGAAGCGCTCCGTCGCCCCGGAGCTGTACCAACCAGCGGCAATGAAGGCAGCCCGCCCGGAGCGGCAGAAGGGAATACCGGCTGGCGCGGCGTGCAGCCCGTGAGCCATGGTTTGGGGGTGATCGTCATCCAGCGGGTGCGCGTGCGATGGAGCGCGGCTGGGCGCGGCGCGCCACAGGCCGACGCCCGTCGAGGACTCAACCGCCCGTTGATACTGCCTGCGCCGCTGCCGACAGGCGATGTTGTGGTCCATGACGTCCTGGCTGATGAGGCCGCCAGCTACGCACCACGCGCCGACGTACTGACTGGCGGCGTGAGCATCGCCCGCAGCCTCACCCTATGGCTCACCTTCGACGGCTCGGCGGTAACCGTCGAGCGCCTGCCCGGCAGGGCTGCGTTTCCCCGGACGGGAGTGTCGACCCGACTGTTCACCCTCACGCACGGGCAGGTCGGCCGGTACAGAGCCAACTTCCGGTTCCGGTTCACCGACTGCGCGTGCGACCCCAGCTGGTACTACGAGGACTGGGTGGTCCATGTCAGCAACGGCGAGGTCGCACGCGACCGGTTTCTGAGCGGCGAACCGGACCGCGATGTCGACAACCGTGTCCATCTCTACGGCGGCCCCGCGCGCCGAGGTGACCGCTAGCAGCCGCCCGTCACGCGCGGGCCCGCCGGGATTCGGGCGCGGCCAGGATGCCGTCGATCGCGTCGGCCCCGCCTGCCCGGCCTTGAGCATGCCGGACACGGCCTGTGACGCCGGCCGTCCACCACGTTGGTGTCTCTGGCATCCGCTTCTAGCCGAAGTGAGAGCGACGGCTAGCCGCGGCTCGGGCAGATTTTCCAGCCCGATGGCGTCGGACCTGTCGGATGCCGTTCGTAGCGTATGTAGAGACGGACACCGGGTCCGGACGAACAGAGGGAGCGGACATGCCCCAGTACCTCATCTACTTCAACCAGCAGTGGGTGGGTGACCACACCGAGGAATGGTTCCGCGGGCGCGGTCCACTCTCCAGTGCGGTCGTTGATGAGATCAAGGCCGCCGGAGCCTACGTCTTCGCCGGCGGGCTGGAGGAAGAGGACGGTCCGGTCTTCAGCGCCGACGCCACAAGCGGTGCGGTGATCTTCACCGACGGGCCCTACGTCGAGACCAAGGAATTCCTGGGCGGGCTGACCATCGTGGACGTGCCCGACGAGGAGACGGCCAGGATGTGGGCCGGGAAGATCGCGGAAGCGTGCGGCTGGCCCCAGGAGGTTCGCCGCTTCAAGCCGTGGCGCGAAGCCCGGGGATGATCGTCGCCCGTCGACCGACGCTTGTGTCAAGGCGTGGCCGACACCGGGGGCGACGGTGCTGCTGCGGCTTCACGGGATGACCTGTCCTATCGGCATCGCGAAGATTCGAGCGGTAACGGCGCTGGGCGCGGCGAGAAGGTGCCGCGCCAGCGCGGCCAGCTGCTGCACCGAGCCACCAAGACCGAAGAATCCGACGCTCCCCTACCGCTGCCGGCCATCTGCATCACCGCACTGCGGCACCGCTAACGACAACAGGAGGCCGCACGAGAGAGAGCCGGCGACGTCTGGAACGACACCGGCATGATCTTCACGACCCGCTATGGACTGCCGGTCGAACCACGCAACTTCAGCCGCTCCTACGACGGCCGCATCGCCCGTGCCGGTATCCGAAAGATCACCCTTCAGGATGCCCGACGCACCTGCGGTTCACTGCTGGTCGACCTGGACGTGAACCCCCGGGTCGCGAAGGCGATCCTGCGGCACGCGGACTTCTCGATCACGATGGAGATCTAAGCCCGGTCTCGTCCAAGACGACCCGCGAAGCCCTGCGGAGGCTCGGCGAAAGCCTCGATTAATGAGCCGTTGCTACTTCGCTGCTGTACAAGATCAGAAATGGCCATCCGGAAGATCCCGAATGGCCTCTGACCTGCGTCGGGACGGCCGGATTCGAACCGACGACCCCTTGACCCCCAGTCAAGTGCGCTACCAAGCTGCGCCACGTCCCGATGCTCCCGCGCGATCTCCCCGCGACAGCCGGTACAGCTTAGCGCAGCATCTCCCCCTCGTCCGCACAGGCCCCACTCGTCCCGCCGGTCGGCGCGGCGCCGCACCGGGCCCAATGCGACACCTCACCACCTCTAAAGCGTCCTAGGAGGGTGGGGTGACTGGCAATGCAGAAGGGCCGGGTGGGAAAGCCCCACCCGGCCCCTCTGAGGATCGATCAGCCGTGTGCCTTGCCTCGGCCGCCGGGACCGAGCTTCTTGCGTGGGCGTACCGAGATCTCGATCGGGCTGCCCTCGAAGCCGAACTCCTCGCGCAGCTTGCGCTCGACGAAGCGCTGGTAGCCGGCGTCGATCGGCCCGGTGGTGAAGAGCACGAAGCGCGGCGGCGCCACCCCGGCCTGGGTGGCGAAGAGGATCCGCGGCGCCCGACCGCCCCGCACCGGGTGCGGGGTGGCCTGCACCAGCGCAGTCAGCCACTGGTTGAGCTGCGCGGTCGGTACCCGGGTCTCCCAGCTGGCGAGGGCCTTGCGCAGCGCCGGAGCCAGCTTGTCCACCGCCCGGCCGGTCATCGCCGACAGGTTGAGCCGGAGCGCCCAGGGGATGCGGCGCAGCTCCCGGTCGATCTCCTTGTCCAGGTAGTACCGACGGTCGGCGTCGACCATGTCCCACTTGTTGAAGGCGATCACCAGGGCCCGGCCGGCCTCGGTCACCATGGACAGGATCCGCTGGTCCTGCTCGCTGATCGGCTCGCTGGCGTCGAGCAGCACCACGGCCACCTCGGCGGCCTCGATCGCCGCGGCGGTGCGCAGGCTGGCGTAGTACTCGGTGCCGCTGGCCTTGCCGACCCGCTTGCGCAGGCCGGCGGTGTCCACCAGGTGCCAGGTCTCCCCGCCGATCTGCACCAGGCTGTCGACCGGGTCGACGGTGGTGCCGGCGACCGAGTCGACGACCGCCCGCTCCTCACCGGAGAACCGGTTGAGCAGGCTGGACTTGCCCACGTTCGGCCGGCCGACCAGCGCCACCCGGCGCGGCCCGCGCGGCCGGTTCTCCACGATCGGCGGCGCGTCCGGCAGCGCGTCCAGGATCGCGTCGAGCAGCTCGCCGGAACCCCGGCCGTGCAGCGCCGACACCGGGTGCGGCTCGCCCAGGCCGAGCGACCAGAGGGAGGTGGCCTCCATCTCGATCGCGGTGTTGTCGGCCTTGTTCGCCACCAGGATGACCGGCTTGGCGCTGCGTCGCAGCATCTTCACCGCGGCCTCGTCCACATCGGTCGAACCGATCACCGCGTCGACCACGAAGAGCACCACGTCCGCAGTGACCACCGCCGCCTCGGCCTGCGCGGCGATCGCCGCCGCCCGGTCCTTGGCGTCCGGCTCCCAGCCGCCGGTGTCCACCACGGTGAACGCCCGGCCGGACCACTGCGCGTCGTACGGCACCCGGTCCCGGGTCACCCCGGGGACGTCCTCGACGACCGCCTGCCGGCGGCCGATGATCCGGTTGACCAGCGTCGACTTGCCCACGTTGGGCCGGCCGACCACGGCCACCACCGGCTGCGGACCGGACTGCTCCTCAACCTCCACGTCGGGCTCGCGCAACTCGACCCAACCACCAGGCTCGGTCATGCCACTCCCCGTTCGGTGAGCAGGTCGCGCAGCTGCTGGACGACCTCGTCGATGCCCAGCTCGGTGGTGTCCAGCACGACCGCGTCCGCGGCCTGCTGCAACGGCGAGACCTTACGGGTCGAGTCGAGCCGGTCCCGGCGGGCCAGGTCGGCGGCAGTGGCCGCCGCGTCGGCGGCGTCCTCGGCGCTGCGCCGGGCCGCTCGGGCCAGCTCGGAGGCGGTCAGGTAGACCTTCAGGTCGGCATCCGGCGCCACCACGGCACCGATGTCCCGGCCCTCGACCACGATCCGGCCGGCGTTGAGGATCATCTCCTGCTGGCGGGCGACCAGCAGCGCCCGCACCGCGGGCACCGCGGCCACGGCGGAGACCGACCCGGTCACCTCGGGCCCGCGGATCTCCGCGTCCACGCTGACGCCGTCGGCGGTCACCCCGTACCCCTGGGGGTCGGTGCCGATGCGCAGGTCCACCTCACCGGCGACCTTGGCCACCGCCTCGGCGTCGGTCAGGTCGACGCCGGAGCGCAGCACCGCCCAGGTGATCGCCCGGTACATCGCCCCGGTGTCCAGGTAGCGGGCACCGATGCCGGCGGCCAGCCGCCGCGAGACGGTGGACTTCCCCGAACCGGACGGCCCGTCCACAGCGACCACGCATCGCCCGGCCCGTACGTTTTCCTCCACCGTCGTCCTCCTCAGCCCGTACCTCACGGATCGCCGGCCTTCCGGCGCCGCAAGCGGATGTCCCTCGTCAATGATGCCCGCCGCCCCCAACGGGGCGCGCGCGACGCCGCCGGGCGCGACCCGCGCCACCGGCGCGGCCGTCGCCCGGCCGCTGCGAGCCTACCGGCAGCCGTACCCCCGTCCGACGGGGTCAGTCACCCACCGCCTTGAACAGGGCGGCGACTTCGGCGTTGGTGAGCCGCCGGGTCCGCCCGGCGCGCAAGTCACCGAGGCGGATCGGCCCGATCGAGGTACGGATCAGCCGGGAGACCGGGTGGCCGACCTCGGCCAGCAGTCGCCGGACGATGTGTTTGCGTCCCTCGTGCAGGGTCAGCTCCACCTGGGCGGTCCGTCCCAGCGTGTCCACCACCTTGAACGCGTCGACGCTCACCGGGCCGTCCTCCAGCTCGACGCCGGCCATCAGCCGCTTGCCGAGGTTACGGGGAATCGGACCGGCAACCTCACAGAGGTACGTCTTGGGCATCCCGTAGGAGGGGTGCATCAGCCGGTGCGCCAGGTTGCCGTCGTTGGTGAGCAGCAGCAGGCCCTCGCTGTCCGCGTCGAGCCGACCGACGTGGTAGACCCGCTGCTCGACCCGGTTGCCGATGAAGTCGGCCAGGGCCGTGCGGCCCTTCTCGTCGGCCATGGTCGACACCACACCGCGTGGCTTGTTCATCGCCAGGTACACCAGGGTGGTGTCGGCGACCAGCCGCTCACCGTCGACGTGGATCACCGCTGTGGCCGGGTCGACCTTGTCACCGAGCTGCGCGACCCGCCCGTCCACGGTCACCCGCCGCCGGAAGATCAGGTCCTCGCAGGCACGCCGGGAGCCGACGCCGGCGGCGGCGAGCACCTTCTGCAGGCGCTCGGCCCCGTCGGGAGCGGGGGCGTCGGGTCGGGGGGTGCGGTCATCGCGTCGCATCGGTCAGCTCTTCCACATCGTCGGGGAGGAACGGCGCGAGCGGCGGTAGCTCGTCGACCGTGTTCAACCCCAGCTTCTCCAAGAACAGGGTGGTGGTCCGGTAGAGGAACGCGCCGCTCTCCGCTTCGGTGCCGCACTCTTCCACCAGTCCGCGAGTGACCAGGGTACGGATCACCCCGTCGCAGTTGACGCCCCGGATCGCGGAGATCCGCGACCGGGTCACCGGCTGCTTGTAGGCGACCACCGCGAGGGTCTCGAGCGCGGCCTGGGTCAGCCGGACCGACTGCCCCTCCAAGACGAAGCGCTCGACATAGCTGGCGTATTCCGGGCGGGTGTAGAGACGCCAGCCACCGGCGGCCCGGCGCAGCTCGAAGCCGTGCCCGGCGGCGGTGTAGCCGGCGGAAATGTCGTCCAGCATCGCGCCGACCCGCTCGGGCGACTGTTCCAGCACCTGGGCCAGGGTCAGCTCGCTGACCGGCTCGTCCACCACCAGCAGAATCGCCTCCAGCGCCCCGCGCAGTTCGGCGTCGTCGAGCACCGGCGCGGGCTCCGGCACCGGCGCCGGCCGCCGCCGCCCGGTCCCCTGTCGGACCGGTACGGCCGGGGTGTCGTCGGCTCGGCCCGCCTCCGCCTGCTCGGACGCGACCGGCTCGGGCGCGACCGGCTCGGACGTGACCTGCCCCACCTCGGCCTGCTCGGTCGCGGCCGGCTCCGCCTCGGGCCGCGGTGCGGCAGCCGGCTCTGTCTCGGGCCGCTCTCCCCCGGGCTCCCCCGGGATCTCGCCGACGTCTGTCGCCTCGGGGTCGGGGTCCTGCGAGATCTTGGCGGATTCCGGCCCCTTTAGCGGCCCGGTACCAAGATCTGCGGGAGCGTCGGCCGGCGGCGAGGCGGGGCGCTCCCAGGGTGGCACCCAGGCGGCGGCCTGGTCGGCCAGGGAGTCGGGGCGCTCCTCGTTGCTCATCGCGGTCACTCCTCGCTCGTCCCGGCGTCCGGGGATGCCGCCGCCCCGGGCACGGTGCCGCCCGACTCCTCGGCGGCGGCGTCGTCCGGCGGCGTCCCGGGGGTCGCCGGCTCGGCGTCGGGTTCGGCCGGGGTGCCGGCGTACTCGTCGATGTGCAGGTCGGTGCCGCCGTCGGCGGGGCCGGTCCAACGCACGGTCAGCTCGTCCAGCGCCTGCTCCTGCATAAAGGCGACCAGACCTTCCCGGTAGAGCTCCAGCAGCGCCAGGAACCGGGCCACCACCTCGAGGGTCGCCTCGCAGTCGGCGCAGAGCAGCGAGAAGGTGGCGGTGCCGGCCCGGCGCAGCCGCTCGGTGATGATCGCGGCGTGTTCCCGGACGCTGACCCGGACCATGTGCACGTGGGCGATGGAGACCTCGGGCACCGGCTTCGGGGTCAGCGCCTTGATCGCGAGTTTGAGCAGCCGCTGCGGGCCGATGCCGAGGACCAGGTCGGGCAGCGCCTCGGCGTAGCGGGGTTCCAGGGTGACCGCGCGGGGGTAGCGCCGACCGCCGACCGCCTCCAACTCGGCGATGTGCGCGGCGGCCTCCTTGTACGCCTTGTACTGCAACAGCCGGGCGAAGAGCAGGTCCCGCGCCTCCAGCAGGGCGAGGTCCTCCTCGTCCTCGACCTCGGCCGCGGGCAGCAGCCGGGCGGCCTTCAGATCCAGCAGGGTGGCGGCGATGAGCAGGAACTCGCTCGCCTCGTCCAGGTCCCACTGGTCGCCCATCGCCCGGATGTAGGCGATGAACTCGTCAGTGACCCGGTGCAACGCCACCTCGGTGACGTCCAGTTTGTGCTTGCCGATCAGCTGGAGCAGCAGGTCGAACGGGCCGGTGAAGTTCGCCAGCCGGACGGTGAAACCGCCGCCGTCCTGCGGTGTCGCGTCGGGCTCGCCGGCCTGCTCCTGGGCGTCGGTCCCGCCCCCGTCAGTCCCCGCGTCCGCCGTCGCGCCGGCCCCGGCGGGGCCGGTGGCGCGCGCGGGGAGCGACTGCTCGGGCGCGGCGGGCGGGTCGAGGGGCGGGGCGGTCACCGCACGACCGTAGTCGACGGGCCGCGACGGCGGGCGCGACGGGGCACCCGGGCCTACCGCTCGGCCTGCGCGGCGATCACCTCGCGGGCCAGCTGGCGGTAGTTGCGGGCGCCGGACGAGGCCGGATCGAGCGTGGTGATCGGGGCACCGGCGACGGTGGACTCTGGGAACTTGACCGTCTTCGTGATCACGGTCTGGTAGACCTTGTCGCCGAACGCCTCCACCACCCGCTGGAGCACCTGCCGGCAGTGGGTGGTGCGGCTGTCGTACATGGTGGCGAGGATTCCCTCGAGCTCCAGGTCGAAGTTGAGCCGCTCGCGGACCTTGTCGATGGTGTCCAGCAGCAGCGCCACCCCGCGCAGGCTGAAGAACTCGCACTCCAGCGGGATGAGCACGCCGTGCGCGACGGTCAGCGCGTTGATGGCCAGCAGGCCCAGCGACGGCTGGCAGTCGATCAGGATGTAGTCGTACTCCTTGCGCACCGAGCGCAGCACCCGGGCCAGGGCCATCTCCCGGGCGACCTCGTTGACCAGCTGGATCTCGGCGGCGGAGAGGTCGATGTTGGCCGGCAGCAGGTGCAGCCCGGCCACGTCGGTCTTGATCAGGACGTCCTCGGCGGTGACGTCGTCCTGCATCAGCAGGTTGTAGACCGACAGGTCGAGGTTGTGCGGGTTGACCCCCAGCCCGACCGAGAGCGCGCCCTGCGGGTCGAAGTCGACCAGCAGCACCTTGCGGCCGTATTCGGCGAGCGCCGCGCCCAGGTTGATCGTGGTGGTGGTCTTGCCGACGCCACCCTTCTGGTTCGCCATCGCGATGATCCGCGCCGGCCCGTGCCGGTCGGTGGGCATCGGCTCGGGGATGGGCTTGCGCATCGTGTAGGCGGCCGGATCGGCGGGGCCCAGGTCCGCGCCGAGCGTGGCCTGCTGCTCGCGGAGCTCCGACGTCCAGGTCTCGGCACGGTCACCGTTGCCAGCCATGTCCTCGTTGCCCCCTCCCGACGACCACCCGGCGTCGGAGCCGTCCGACGTCCTTCGCGGCGCCGCTGCGCACCCCGGTTCACCACCCAGGAGGTCCGCGCCGATGCCGACTGTACGCCACCGACCAGCAGGCCGTTCGCTAGCCGCTCGGCGTGTCGGCCGGCGCCCACCGGATCAGCCGACGGCGCCGCCCGCACCGGTGTGGGCCACCGCCCGGATCCGGCGACGACAGCGCCGGATCAGCCCAGGGCGCGGGGGTGCGCGGTGGCGTACACCTCGCGCAGCCGCTCGACGGTGACCAGCGTGTAGACCTGGGTGGTGGTCACCGAGGCGTGCCCGAGCAGCTCCTGCACCACCCGCACGTCCGCGCCGCCGTCGAGCAGGTGGGTGGCGTAGGAGTGGCGCAGTGTGTGCGGGGAGACCGCGGCCGGGCCCTCGACCGGCAGGCCGGCACGCTGGGCCGCACGGCGCAGGATCGCCCAGGCGCCCTGCCGGGAGAGCGCGCCGCCGCGGGCGTTGAGGAAGACCGCGGGGGTGCCTCGGCCCGCGGCGGCCAGCGAGGGCCGGGCCCGGACCAGGTAGGCGCGCAGCGCCTCGACCGCGTACCCGCCGATCGGGACCAGGCGGGTACGCCCGCCCTTGCCGTGCAGCAACACGGTCCCCTCGGCCGGGTCCACATCGTCCACCGCGGCACCGACCGCTTCGGAGATCCGCGCTCCGGTGCCGTACAGGAACTCCAGCAGCGCCCGGTCGCGCAGCGCGAGCGGCGCCGCCTCGCCGGTCGCGGTGATCGGCCCGGCCGTCTCCACCAACCGGACCACGTCGTCGAGTGGAAGGGCCCGGGGCAGCCGGCGCGGCGGGGTCGGCGGGCGGACGTCCCGGCTCGGGTCGGCGCCGGCCAACCCCTCGCGCAGGGCGAAGCGGTGCAGGCCGCGGACCGCGCTGGCGGCCCGGGCGGCCGAGGAGACGGCCAGCGGCGGGTGTTCGGCGTCGCCGGCGCGCAGCCGGGCCAGGTGCGACTCGACGACGCCGGCGCCGACCGACGCGAGGTCGGTGACGCCCGCGTCGGCCAGGGTCGTGAGATAGCGGTCCAGGTCCCGGCGGTACGAGGCGAGGGTGTTCGCGGAGAGTCCCCGCTCCACTGTCAGGTGGTCGAGATAGCCGCGCACGGCACGGCGCAGGGCCGGCGCGGGCTGCACGCCCTCGCCGGCCCCGTCCGTCGTTCCGGTCAGCCCGCCGCCCCTCAGGCCAGCACGTCGGCCAGCGGGAGCACGCCCATGCCGTGCGCCTCGGCGACCGGGCCGTAGGTGACCTGCCCGGCGTGGGTGTTCAGACCCAGCGCCAGCGCCGGGTCGCGGCGCAGCGCCTCGCGCCAGCCGTGGTTGGCCAGCTCCAGGGCGTACGGCAGCGTGACGTTGGTCAGCGCGTAGGTGCTGGTGTGCGGCACCGCGCCGGGCATGTTCGCCACGCAGTAGAAGATCGAGTTGTGCACCTGGTAGGTCGGGTCGGCGTGCGTGGTGGGACGGGAGTCCTCGAAGCAGCCGCCCTGGTCGATGGAGATGTCCACCAGCACGCTGCCCGGCTTCATCCGGGAGACCAGCTCGTTGGAGATCAGCGTCGGGGCCTTCGCGCCGGGCACCAGCACCGCGCCGATGACCAGGTCCGCGTCGAGCACGGCCCGCTCGATCTCGTACGCGTTGGAGGCGACCGTCTGCAGGTGGCCACGGTAGATGGCGTCGGCCTGGCGCAGCCGCCCGACGTTCTTGTCCAGGAGCAGCACCTCGGCCTGCAGGCCGAGCGCGATGGCGGCGGCGTTCATGCCGGAGACACCGGCGCCGATGACCACGGTCTTGGCCGCGTAGACGCCGGAGACGCCGCCCATCAGGATGCCGCGCCCGCCGCCCTGGCGCTGCATGTGGTGCGCGCCCACCTGCGGGGCGAGCCGGCCGGCCACCTCGGACATCGGGGCGAGCAGCGGCAGCGAGCGGTCGGGCAGCTCGACGGTCTCGTACGCGATGCCGGTGACCTTGCGGTCGACCAGCGCGTCGGTGCACTCCTTGGACGCGGCCAGGTGCAGGTAGGTGAAGAGCACCTGTCCCTCGCGCATCCGGTGGTACTCCTCGGCCACCGGCTCCTTGACCTTAAGCACCAGCTCCGCGACGTCCCAGACCTCGTCGGCGGTGGGCAGGATCTTCGCGCCAGCGGCGGCGAAGTCGTCGTCGGTGATGCTGGACCCGACCCCGGCGCCGGACTCGACGAAGACCTGGTGACCGCTGCGGGTGAACTCGTTGACGCCCGCCGGCGTGATCGCCACGCGGTACTCGTGGTTCTTGACCTCGCGGGGGATTCCGACCTTCACGATGCAGACACCTCTCTCAGGGGGCTGCGCTCCCCCGACTGCTCGGTGCGCGGCGGCCCCTTTGCCGACGCGGTCCACCGGTCCCGCCGGCGGCAGTCTAGGCGCGCCGCCGGCCCGGGAGGGCCAGCACAGTGGCATCCGGTGCCGGCACGCCCTGACGGAGTGTCAGGCTTGAGCCCGGGCCTGCGGTGGAGGGCGCCTCAGCCGTCAGGACAGTATTCGTCCATTATCGTCCCACTCACGGGGTGCCGCTGCGGACAGGACGCCAGTGGATCTATATGGTGTCGCCTCATGACCACTCCTCCTTACCAGCCCGGCTACCCCCAGGGCGTTTCCGACAAGAGCAAGGTCGTCGCGGGCATCCTCGGCATCGTGCTCGGCTCGTTCGGCGTCGGCCGGTTCTACATGGGCCACACCAAGATCGGCGTGCTGCAGCTCGTCGTGACCGTCGTGACCTGCGGCATCGGCGGCCTCTGGGGCTTCATCGACGGCATTCTGATCCTGGTGAACGGCGGCGTCGACGGGCAGGGTCGCCCGCTGCGCGACTGACCTGGCAACACCGGAGGGGCCGTGCGGCACGCCGCACGGCCCCTTTCTCGTCGTTTCTCCGGTCACCGCCGTGGCGGCAGCCCGGTCCTCGCCTCCTCGACGCCGCCGCGGCTCAGCGCGGCAGCGGCGCGTCCGCCCGGCGCAGCACCGACCAGCCGGTGTCCCGGGCCCGGGCGGCGGCGAGCAGCCCGGCCACGCAGGAGGCGTTGGTGATCTCGCCGGCCAGCACCATGGCGACCGCCTCGTCCAGGCCGATCCGGACCACCTGGAGGTCGGCCTCCTCGTCGCGGCGCTCGTGGCGCTGCTCGGCCGGCACGTCGGCCAGGTCCCGGGCCAGGAAGACCCGGACCAGCTCGTCGGTGAAGCCGGGTGAGCTGTGCAGGTCGACCAGCACGTCCATCCGCCCGGCGGTCAGGTCCGCCTCCTCGGCCAGCTCGCGCGCCGCCGCGGCGGCCAGGTCCTCGCCGGAGACGTCCATCAGCCCGGCGGGCAGCTCCCAGAGGTGCCGCCCCACCGGGTGCCGGTACTGACGGATCAGGACCACCTGACCCGCGTCGTCCAGCGCCACCACCGCCACCGCGCCGACGTGCCGGACGATGTCGCGCAGCCCCGTGCCGCCGCCCGGCATGCTCACCTCCTCGGTGACCACGTCGAAGATCCGGCCGGACCAGCGCTGCTGCCGGGACCGGACCTCGTAGCGGTGCTCGACGGCGCTCACGACGCGGACGCCGCCTTGGCCGCGGCGCCGTTGCGGGCCGCCTGCTCCGCGTCCGGCGCGTCCAGGTCGACCGGGAGCTGGTCGGCCTGCGAGTAGGCCAGCGCGGCCTTGACGAAGGAGGCGAAGAGCGGGTGCGGCCTGGTGGGCCGGCTCTTCAGCTCCGGGTGCGCCTGAGTGGCCACGTAGAACGGGTGCAGGCTCCGGTCCAGCTCGACGAACTCGACCAGCCGCCCGTCCGGCGAGGTGCCGGAGATGTGCAGCCCGGCCTTGGTCAGCGCGTCCCGGTAGGCGTTGTTGACCTCGTAGCGGTGCCGGTGCCGCTCGCTGACCTCGGTGCTGCCATACGCCTCGGCGACCAGCGAGCCCTCGGCGAGCTTCGCCGGGTAGGCGCCGAGCCGCATGGTGCCGCCCAGGTCGCCCTTGCCGGCGACGATGTCCTCCTGGTCGGCCATGGTGGCGATGACCGGGTGCCGGGCCTCCTCGTCGAACTCCAGCGAGTTCGCCCCGTCCAGGCCGGCCAGGTGCCGGGCCACCTCGATGGTCATGCACTGCAGGCCGAGGCAGAGGCCGAGCAGCGGGATGCCGTTCTCGCGGGCGTACCGGGCGGTGCCGATCTTGCCCTCGATGCCGCGCACCCCGAAGCCGCCCGGGATCAGGATGCCGTCGACGCCGGCCAGGGCGGCCGCCGCGCCGGCCGGGGTGACGCACTCGTCGCTGGGCACCCAGCGCAGCTTCACCCGGGCCCGGTGGCCGAACCCGGCCGCCCGGATCGCCTCGCTGACCGACAGGTACGCGTCGGGCAGGTCGACGTACTTGCCGACCACCGCGACGGTCACCGTGTGCCGCGGCTGGTGCACCCGGTCCAGCAGGTCGTCCCAGCTGCCCCAGTCCACGTCACGGAAGGAGAGGCCGAGCCGGCGCACCACGTACGCGTCCAGCCCTTCGCGGTGCAGCACCTTGGGGATGTCGTAGATGCTCGGCGCGTCCGGGGCAGCCACCACCGCCTCGGCGTCCACGTCGCAGTAGAGCGAGAGCTTGTGCTTGAGCTTCTCCGGGATCTCCCGGTCGGAGCGGCAGACGATGGCGTCCGGCTGGATACCGATGCTGCGCAGCTGCGCCACCGAGTGCTGGGTCGGCTTGGTCTTCAGCTCCCCCGAGGGCGCCAGGTAGGGCACCAGCGAGACGTGCAGGTAGAAGCAGTTGTCCCGACCCAGGTCGTGGCGGACCTGCCGGATCGCCTCCAGGAACGGCAGCGACTCGATGTCGCCGACCGTGCCGCCGACCTCGGTGATCACCACGTCCGGCACCTGGCCGTCGGCGTCCGGGTCGGCCATGCCGAGGATCCGTGCCTTGATCTCGTTGGTGATGTGCGGGATGACCTGCACCGTGTCGCCGAGGTACTCGCCGCGCCGCTCCTTGGCGATCACGTCGGAGTAGATCTGCCCGGTGGTGACGTTCGCCTTGCCGGAGAGCGCCCGGTCCAGGAACCGCTCGTAGTGCCCGACGTCGAGGTCGGTCTCGGCGCCGTCCTCGGTGACGAAGACCTCGCCGTGCTGGAACGGGTTCATCGTCCCCGGGTCGACGTTCAGGTAGGGGTCGAGCTTCTGCATGACCACGCGGAGACCCCGCGCGGTGAGCAGATTGCCGAGGCTGGAGGCGGTGAGGCCCTTACCCAGCGAGGAGGCCACGCCCCCGGTGACGAAAATGTGCCTGGTCGTCCGTGCTGAAGGGGCCAAGGCCTGCTCCCGTGTCGTCCGTAGCGGTCGTGCAGAACGCCGAGCCGATCAGCAAAGTGATCACGCGATCCACGGGATTCCACGGTAACACCTCACCGGGGGTGACTCGCATCCCGCACCGAGGTCACGCCCCCGACCCGGGTGGTTGACGACGCGCCGTCAGGGCGTCGTGACCTGGCGCGACGAGCGATCGGCCTGACGGGGGGCCGGGGTGCCGCGATCCGCCTCCGGCGTACCTGGCTCGGTGTCCGGCGCCCGAGTGGCCGGCGTCTGCGTGTCCGGCGCCACAGCGCCCGGGTCCTCCGGCGGCGTCACCGGGGCCGAGCCGCCCGACGGACCGCCGCCGCCGGCCGGGCCGTCGTCCGCGCCGCCGCCGCAGCCACCCTCACCGCTGCCGCCGAGCCCTTCGTCGCCGGCCACGCCCGAGCCGTCCGCGGGCGGGCGGCCGGCGCCGGGCACGGTCCGGTCGGTCGAGTGGTCGAGCACCCGCAGCGAGGCCAGCGCGGCCATCGGCACCACCAGCGCGCCGGCGGCGCCGGCCACGTCCAGCGCCGAGCCGCTCAGGACGCCGCCGATCACCGCCGCGACCGCGGTGCCGGCCATCGCGGCCCGGATCGCCGGGTAGATGCCGAACAGCCGCATCAGCCCGCCCCACGGTTGCAGCAGCGCGAACCAGACCAGGAGCGCGCCGGCCAGGGCCAGCACGGTCAGCGGGCTGTCGACCAGGGTGTCGAAGTTGGCCGTGCTGGAGCGGTGCACGGTGAGCCCGCCGGTGCCGTCGCCGATCGAGGCCAGGAACCGGCCCAAGCTGCTCCGCTCCGCGGCCGGGCGGCGCACGTCGAGCACCGCGAAGCCGATGGTGACCGCGAGCGCCGCCATCGCCGCCCAGGCCAGCCGGCTGACCGTCAGCCATCCTCCGGCGCTGATCGCCGCCGCGACGCTCAGCCCGGCGGTCAGCGCTATCGCGCCGATCGGGTCCGCCCCCAGGTAGGGGCTGCCGACGATCACCACGGCGACGCCGCCGACGGCGACCATGACCGCCGGACGCCAGCCCCGCTGCATCCGCTGGGCCAGCCAGCCCGCGCTCAGCAGCGCGCCGGCCAGGAACACCCCGAGCCCCACGGTGCCCAGCCCGGCGTACCGGCCGCCCTCCAGCGCGGAGTAGCCGACCACCCCGTTGAGCTGCAACCGGGCGCCGGTCAGCACGTCCAGGCCGATGGTGAGCGTGGTCAGGCCGGCGACCGCGCCGAGCGGCCCGAGGGTGCTGGCGTGCCCGGGGGCGAACCGGACCGCGGCAGTGCCGGCGATCACCAGCAGGGCGGTCACCGCGGCGAAGGCCCAGCCGGGCCGGTCCGTGCGCCACCAGGGCACCACGTCGGCGAGCAGCGCCGCCGGCACGGCCAGCGCGGCGGCGACGAGCAGCAGCTCCACGCTCGCCACCACCCGCCGGGCGACCGGCTTCGGCCCGTACGGGCCGGCGTGGCGGCGGGCCCGGCGCAGCAGCGGCAGCACCGCCACGGCGAGCAGCATCTGGGCGGCGGCGAGCAGGGTGAAGAACCAGCCGACGATGCTCCGCCGGGCGGCGGCCTCCCGGTCGGCGTCAGCCGGCTGGGCGATCGCGGCGGCCAGGTCGGCGGGGCGGCCGTCCACGGCGAGCGCGGGGCGCCCGAGGAAGAGCCGGTCGGGCATCGGCCGGCCCAGCGCGGCGAGCGCCGTCGGCGCCAGGTCGACCAGTTGCAGGTATCCGTCGCGGCCGGTGCTGGCCGAGGTCAGCCAGCCCTTCTCCCAGCCGGGGCCGTCGGCGACCGCCACGTGCAGCCGGGCCGGCTGCTCGGTGTCGGAGATCCCGGCCACCAGCACCAGCGAGCGCGGCGGTCGGGCGGCGAGCACCCGGGCCAGCTGCGCGTCGGCCGCCCGGGCCGCCGCGGCCCGGTCCGTCTTCGAGACGCCGTCGACCGTGCCCAGGTCGACGATGCTGAGCACGCACGAGCCGAGCAGCCCGGCCGGGTCGGCGGGCAACGCCGAGGCGTAGCGGTCCACCCGGCCGAACGGGCGGGCGGCGGCGACGGCGGCGCCGGGGCCGACCGCCACCGAGCAGCGCACCGACTCGGCCAGTGACCCGGGCATGGCTCCCCAGGGCAGCTGCTCCTGGTTGTACTGGACCACGCCCTCCTGCTCGGGCAGGTTCGCCCCGATGCCGTCCGGTTGCTCCACCGTCACCGCGGCGGGTGGGCAGCCGCCGGCCTGCCGGCTGCCGTTCCAGGCCGCGAAGCTGCCGGCGCCCACGGTCAGCCAGCCGTCCACCGGGCAGGTGGGCCGGTGCGCGGAGCGCACCGACAGCGAACCGATCGAACCCCGCTCGGCCATCCGCCACAGCGTCGGGGTGGTCTGCGGGTCCACGTCCTCCCAGCGCAGCCCGGCGACCCCGGCGAGGACGACGAAGTCGGCGGTGCGCTGCGGCGCGCCGTGCTCGGGCCGGGCGCCCAGCGCCGCGATGCCGAGCGCCACCACCATCAGGGTGAGCAGGGCGGGGACCAGTCGGCGCAGCATCACCGGTGTCCCGTCGACGGTGCGCCCGCGTCCGGGGCGGTCGGGCCGCTGCGCTGCGCGGCCAGTTCGGCGTAGAGCCCGCTCAGCGCGGCGACGGTGTCCGCCTCGGTGGGCCAGGTCGCCGCCCGCTGCGCGCCGAGCCGGCTCAGCGCCGCCCGGCGCTCAGGATCGTCGAGGAGTTCGCGTACGGCGGCGTCGAGCGCGTCCACGTCGCCGGGGGGCACCAGCACCGCGGCGTCGCCGACCAGGCCCGGCAGGCCGCCGACCGAGGTCGCCACCAGCGGTACGCCGGCGCGCAGCGCCTCCTGGGCGAAGAGCTGGCGGGCCTCCCAGTCGCTGGTGACCACGGCCAGGTCGGCGCCGGTGAGCAGCTCCGCCACGTCGGTGCGGTGCCCGAGCAGGGTCACCGGCGCCCGGGCGGCGGAGATCCGGGCGGCCAGCGGCAGGTACGCCGGGCCGCTGCCGGCGATCACCACGACCGGCGCCGGAGTTCGGGTACGCCACCGGGCGGCCGCGTCGATCAGCAGGTCGTAGCGCTTCTGCGGGTGCAGCCGGCCGACCGAGACGATCAGTGGCCGCTCGGCGTCCACGCCGAACTCGGCGCGTACGGCGGCGCGGCGGCGGCGTGGGGCGGGCAGGGTCGGCGCGGCCACCGGGGCGAGCCGGGCGTCGGTGGCGCCGAGTGCGGCGGCCCGGTCGACCAGGTCGGCGGAGGCGCCGAGCGCGACCCGGGCGCCGCGGGCGACGACCCGTTCGGCCAGCCGGGACAGGGCGCCACGCAACCCGCTGGCGAGCACCGCGTTGTGCCAGGTGACCACGAGTGGTGCGGCCGGTCGGGCGAGCACGGCGACCAGGCCGGCCCGCAGTCCGTGCGCGTGCACCACGTCCACCTCGGTGCTATTCAGCACGCGGCGCAGTGCGGCGACCGCGCGGGCGTCGGCGGGCGTGGGGCTGGCCGGGATCTCGACCGGCTCGAACCGCGCGCCGACCGCGGTGAAGTCGAACTGCTCCTGGGTGGCCGCCGGCCCGCAGACCACGACGGTGGCGCCGGCCGCGGTGAGCCCACGGGCCACGGAGCGGACGTGCTGCCCCACCCCGCCGGTGCTGGAGGCGAGTACCAGGGCCACTGAGCCGGGCCACCGCGGCGCCGACGAGGCGTCCGTCATGAGGAAACGGTCTCCTTCCCGTCGCCGCGCTTTCCGGGGCGCTGGTCGTCCTGCGGGTCGGTCGGCGGCCGTCGGCGGCCGAGCCGGCGGGTCACGGCCGCGAGCAGCGGTCGGACGTCCCGCGCGTCGGTCAGCCAGGCGACGGTGAGGAACAGGGCACCGACCACGACACCGGACAGCATGCCCTGCGCGAGCGCCCACGGTGCGGTCGGGGTCCCGTCGCCGAGGCTCGCGAGCGCGCGTGCGGTGCCCGCCCCGCCGAGCCCCGCGACCGCGGCGGCGAGCAGGCCGGCGGCCCCGGCCCGGCCGACGCCGAGCAGGGCGGCGCGGCCGGCGGAGCGCAGCACCGCGGCGACGAGCAGGCCGCCGAGGAGCAGCATTCCCCCGGAGGTGGCCAGGGCCACCGCCAGCACCCGGTCGGCCAGCGGCAGCAGCTGCCCGAGCAGGAGCGCGAGCAGGGGCACGGCCAGCCAGCCGACGGCGGTGGCGAAGGTCGCCGAGCGGGTCTCGCCGCGGGCGTAGAGGGCCCGGGTGAGGATGGCGAACAGGCCGTAGCCGAGCAGGCCGGGAGCGAAGCCGGCGACCGCCGCCGCGGCGGTCGCGGCGACCTGCGGGTCGTCGGCGAAGAACGCGTGCCCGACCGGCCCGGCGGTGCCGACCAGCGCCGCCGCGCCGAGCAGGCTGAAGAGCACGACCCCGCGTACCGCCGGGGCGAGGGTTTCCCGGTAGGTGCGCTCGTCGCCGGTCGCCCGCGCCGCCACCAGCGTCGGGTACGCGGCCACGGCGAGCGGCACGGCCAGCACCGCCCAGGGCAGGAAGTAGATGGTCTGCGCGATGTTGTAGACGCCCGGGTTGGCCCTCGACCCGTACGTCACCTGGTTGAGGGCCACGATCAGGGCGATCTGCTGCGCGGTGACGGTCACCACACCGGCGACCGCGAGCGCGCCCACCCGCGCCCGCGCGTCGGCCGGGAACCGGTAGCCGGGTCGCAGCCGCAGCCGCAGCCGGCGCAGCGGGATCAGGAGGGACAGCGAGAGCACCACCACGCCGAGCGTGGTGCCGCCGGCGAGCAGCACCTCGCCGCCGGGGTTCACCGAGCCGACCGTGGCCAGCCGGCCCTGCCACGCCGTGAAGCCGAGGTAGACCGCGATCACGGTGATGCTGGACAGCAACGGGGCGATCACCGGCCAGGCGAACCGCCGGTGCGCCTGGAGCACCCCGGTGAGCACGATGCCGACGCCGTAGAGCGGCAGTTGGGGGGCGAACAGCAGCAGCATCCGGGCCCCGGCCTGCTGCTGCTCCGGGCTGAGGCCGGGGCCGAGCAGGCCGATCAGTGGATGGGCGAGCAGGGCCAGCGCGAGGGCGAGCGGCACGAGCAGGCTGAGCGTCCAGGTCAGCAGCGCCCCGGTGGTGGCGGCGACGGCCCGCCGGTCCCCCGCCTCGACGGCGCCGGCCAGCAGCGGTACGACGAGGCTGGCGAGCGCGCCCCCGGCGACGATCTCGAAGATGAAGTTCGGCAGGTTGTTCGCCACCACGTAGGTGCCGCCGAGGTCGGTGCCGGCCAGCGTCCAGGTGAAGACGGCCGTGCGGCCGAAGCCGGCGAGCCGGCTGACCACGGTGAGTACGGCGATGAGCGCGGCCGCTCCGGCCACCCGGCCGGCGCCGGCGAGGGGTGCCGGTCTGGTCACGTCAGTCGGCGCGTCGGCCCAGCGCGTCGAGCTCACGCAACCCGGGGGTTCGATGGATCACCTGGGTGAAGCTGACCTTCTCGCTGGCCGCGGTGAGGCCGGCGAGCACGGCGAGGACGCCGGCGCGGCCCAGCGGGCCGGTGCGGGCGGCGAGCGCGACGCCGAGCAGCGCGCCGAGGGCGTTCGCGCCGCTGTCGCCGAGCATCACCTCCTCGCCGAGGTCGGCCGGGAGCAGCCCGGCGGCGGCGCCGACCGCGCCGGCGGCGATCCCGCCGTGCGGGCCGCCGGTCAGCGGCGCGCCGAGCAGCAGGCCGGACTTGAGCGCCCGGCCGGGGCGTAGGTCGAGCAGGTTGAGCAGGTTGGCGGTGCCGGCGACCACGCCGGCGCCGAGCAGGACGTCGACGCCGCGCCCGAGCGTCCCCTGCTGCTGGCGGCGGCGGTGCCCGGCGACCCGGGGGTCGGCGGCGAGCAGCGCCGCCGCGCCGAGCCCGGCGGCGCCCACCCCGACGATCTTGATGAGGCCGGCGGTGACCCGGCCCTCGCGCAGCGCGGCGAGGTGCCCGGTGAAGCCCTTTGCGGCCTTCTGCTCGGGCCGGGCGCCGACCACGTCGTCGTAGAGCCCTACGGCGCCGGCGCCGGCCCCGGCGACCAGCGCCGCAGCGCCGGCGGCGACGCTGGTGGCGCCGAGCGCCCCTGCGCCCGTCGCGCCGGCCGCGAGCGCGGGCCCGGCGGCGAGGGTGACCGTACGGCCGCGGAAGTTGGTCCGTTGCAGGGCGGGGCCGGCCGGCGAGGTGCGCACCTCACGCAGCGCGTACCGGGCGGCGACCGCCCCGGCGCCGGCGGTCAACAGCCGGGCCAGCATCCTCACGCGGTGACTCCGATCGGTTCGTCGGCGGACATCCGGGGCTTCGGTTCGCTCACTGGGGCAGTTTAGGCAGCAGCGACGCGACGTTGTCGCCGACGCCGTACTGGCCGGCCTTCTTCTCGGTGAGCTGCTGCACCAGCGCGAGCGTGGTGACCAGCTGGCCCTGGATGGTGTTGGCGTTGTCGACGGTGGAGATGGTCTGCGAGAGCACCGGGTCACCGCGCACGATGGCCACCAGGTTGCCGCCGGCCGAGCCGTTGCCGCCGACCACGATGGCGCCGGTGCGGTCGAACTGCTCGGCGATCTTGACCACCGACTCGTCCTTCTTGGCGGAGTCCTTGTCGACGTACGGCTGGCCGCTGACCACCACGACCGCCTCCGCCGGGCCGGTGACCCGGTCCTCGGTGGTGAGGTAGCCGGCGTTGGTGTAGGCGGCGACCACCGCCCGCCGGTCGGCCTCGCTGACCGGTGCGACGCCCGGCCGGTCCAGCAGCACGCTGGCCAGCAGGGCGCTGGAGGTCTCCACGCCGTGTCCGTTACCGGGCAGGCCGCTGGTCTGCGCGCTGGTCGGGCGGGCGGCGGTGACCGCCAGCTCGAGCAGGTTGTTGTTGTTGTCCGGGTTGATGAACTTGTCCTGCAGGTCGACCCGGCCCGTGACGTCCGCCCCGGCCATCTGCAGCATCTTCAGCACGCCCTCGGTCTGGTCGCGCCCGGTGGGCAGGCTCAGCACCAGCACCCGGCGGCCGGCGAGCTTGCCGGGCAGAACGACCTGGGAGATCTCGGCCGCGAAGGCCTCCTCCGACTCCAGCTGCTTCTCGACGTTGTTGACCGTCTGACGCATCTGCTGGTTGTCCTTGCGCAGCGCGGTGACCTGCTCCTTGAGCGAGTCGGCCACCGGACCGTTGAGGGCGGCCGTGCCGACCACCAGCCCGATGGCCAGGGCCAGGAACACCGCGGTCAGCGACACCACGTGGTACCGGAAGTTGATCACGCTTGCAGCCTCTTGATCGTCGGGGGAGCTAGAAGAGCTGGCCCAGCTGGAACACGAAATTGTCCCACCACTCGGAGACCACGCCCAGGTATGCCTTCCCGACCGTGGAGACGGCCACCGCGGAGGCCATCGCGGCAACCGCCGAGAGCACCAGCAGCAGCAGCGAGGAGCCGGAGATGCTCTGCCGGTAGAGCCGGCTCACGCCCTTGGCGTCGACCAGCTTGCCGCCGACCTTCAGCCGGGTGAGGAACGTCGAGGCCATGCCGCCGCGGCCCTTGTCGAGGAACTCCACCAGGGTGGCGTGGGTGCCGACGGCGACCAGCAGCGAGGCGCCCTTCTCGTCGGCCAGCAGCATGGCGAGATCCTCGCTCGTCGCGGCGGCCGGAAAGAGCACCGCCGGGACGTCGAGCCCGGTCACCCGGGCCAGCCCGGGCGCCCGCCCGTCCGGGTAGGCGTGCACGATCACCTCGGCGCCGCAGCGCAGCACGTCGTCGGTGACCGAGTCCATGTCGCCGATGATCATGTCGGGGGTGTAACCCGC
The DNA here is from genome assembly GCF_044456245.1 of Micromonospora sp. NPDC051006. Taxonomy (NCBI): domain Bacteria; kingdom Bacillati; phylum Actinomycetota; class Actinomycetes; order Micromonosporales; family Micromonosporaceae; genus Micromonospora; species Micromonospora sp. NPDC051006. The sequence goes on along the minus strand of NZ_JBITFP010000033.1, from coordinate 14,977 downwards.
CTCGACCAGCGCGTCGGCGCCGCCGTCGACGCCGATCAGCACCGGCTTGAACTCCCGGATGTAGGGGCGCAGCACGTCCAGGTCGGCCTTGTAGTCGTAGCCGCGGACCACGATCAGGCAGTGCCGCCCCTGGATCTGCGTCTCGATCTCCGGCACGCCCACGCCGTCGAGCAGCAGGTCGCGCTCCTGCTTGAGGTAGTCCATGGTGTTGGCGGCGAACGCCTCCAACTGCACCGAGAGCCCCTCCCGGGCGTCGGCCATGGACTTGGCCACCGTCTCGGCGTCCTGCAGGTTGCCGTGCGCGACCGGCTCGTCACCGACATAGACGGTGTTGCCCTCGATCCGCACGGTGTCGCCCTCGCGGATCCGCTCGAAGACCCCCTCGCCCAGGTCGTCCAGGAGCGGGATGCCCGCGCCGACCAGCACCTCCGGACCGAGGTTCGGATAGCGGCCGGAGACCGACGGCTTCGCGTTGAGCACTGCCGCGACGCCGACGGCGACCAGGGAATCCGCCGCGACCCGGTCCAGGTCGACGTGGTCGATCACCGCGATGTCACCGGGGCGCAGCCGGCCGACCAGGCGTTTCGTCCGGCGATCGAGGCGCGCGGTGCCGAGGAGAACACCCGGTACCGCGTTCCGGGTCCGGCGCAACGTGGGTAGACGCATCGTGACCATCCTGGCATGTGGGGCAGGCATTTCTGTCGCGACATGCCTGAGCAGGGCCGCCTACCCAGGGAAGCACACCGGAGCGCAGGCTGGTGTGCTTGCGCTCACAATACCGGCGGTCACAACCGCCTTTCCTTGGCGGCCACGGCCAGGAGCTCCTCGGCGTGTGCGATACCCAGATCCGAGTCGGGCAAACCCGCGAGCATCCGGGCCAGCTCCCGGGCGCGCTCGGTGTCCTCCACCACCCGGACCCCGCTCGTGGTCACCGCGCCGCCGGTGTCCTTCGCCACCACCAGGTGCCGGTCGGCGAACGCGGCGACCTGCGGCAGGTGGGTGACGACCAGCACCTGGTGGCTGCGGGCGAGGCGGGCCAGCCGGCGCCCGATCTCCACCGCCGCCTGACCGCCGACGCCGGCGTCGACCTCGTCGAAGACCAGGGTGGGCGGACCGCCGGAGCCGGCGAAGACCACCTCGATGGCGAGCATCACCCGGGACAGCTCACCGCCGGAGGCCCCCCGCTGCAGCGGCAGCGCCGGCGCGCCCGGATGGGCCAGCAACCGCAGCTCGACCTCGTCGCCGCCGTCGGGACCGACGCCCACCTCGACGCCGCCCACGGCAAGCGTCGGCTCGGCCCGACCGGCCGGCCGGGGCAGCACCGCCACCTCGATACGGGCGTGCGGCATGGCCAGCCCGGCCAGCTCGACGGTGACCTGCTCGGCGAACCGGACCGCCGCCTCCTGCCGGGACGCCGACACCCGACCGGCCAGCTCGGCCACCTCGGCGGCCAGGCGCTGCCCCTCGCGGTCCAGCTCGTCCAGCAGATCGTCGGAGGTGTCCAGCTCGGACAGTCGGGTGCGGGCCCGCTCGGCCCAGGCGATCACCCCGTCGACGTCGTCGGCGTACTTGCGGGTCAGCCCGCGCAGCGCGGCCCGCCGCTCGTAGACGGCCTGCAGCCGGGCCGGGTCGGCGTCGAGCGTGGCGAGGTAGGCCGACAGCTCGGCGGAGACGTCGGTGACCAGGGTCGCGGCCTCCTCGAGCCGGGCCGCCAGCTCGCCCAGGGCCGGGTCGGTGCCGGTCTGCGCCTCGAGGGTGCGCCGGGCGGTGCCGAGCAGGGTGCTCGCGTCGGGGGTGTCGTCAGCCGCCTCCGCACCGCCGGCCACGCACTGCTGCGCGAGCTGCGCCGCGGTACGCAGCCCCTCGGCGTGCTCCAGCCGCTGCGCCTCGGCGCGCAGGTCGTCGTCCTCACCCGGCTGCGGGTCGACCCGGGTGATCTCGTCCAGGCCCAGCCGCAGCAGATCGGCCTCCTGGTTGCGCTCGCGGGCGTTGCGCCGCCGGTCGGTCAGGTCGTCGACCACCCGCCGCCAGCCCGTGTAGGCCTCCCGCAGCGCGTCGAGCAGCTTCTCGTGCTCCGGCCCGGCGAACCGGTCCAGCGCGGCCCGCTGCTCGGCCGGACGCAGCAGCCGCAGCTGGTCGGACTGCCCGTGCACCGCGACCGCCTGCTCGCCGACCTCGCCGAGCATCGACACCGGCATGCTCCGGCCGCCCAGGTGCGCCCGGGACCGGCCCTCGACGGTGACCGTGCGGCTCAGCAGCAGCGAGCCGTCCTCGTCGGGCTCGCCGCCGGCGTCGCTGATCCGGGCGTGCACCGTCTCGGCCACCCGGCCGGCCAGGCGCAGCCGCCCCTCCACCATCGCCCGGCCGGGCTGGGCGCGCACCCGACCGGCGTCGGCCCGGCCGCCGAAGAGCAGGCCGAGGCCGGTCACCACCATGGTCTTGCCCGCACCGGTCTCGCCGGTGATGACGTTCATCCCGCCGGTCAACGGCAGGGTGGTGTCCTCGATGACGCCCAGTCCGGTGATGCGCAGCTCTTCCAGCACAGCAACCGACAGTAGACGCGAGGCCCGACAGTTGACCAGCCGACGCGGGGTGCGTCGTGCTGCGGACGGCGGCGTCGTACAGTTCAGCCCCGTGTTGGACGTGATCGGCCTGACCGCAGGCGAGGAGGACCTCTACCGCAGCCTGGTGCAGCTCACCACGGCGCGGGTCGAGGAGCTGGCCGAGCGGCTGCGCCGCCCCCGCGTGGAGATCGTCGCCCAGCTCGACGCGCTGCGCGCGAAGGGGCTGGTGCTGCCGACCGGGCCGGAGCCGGACGCGCCGCTGCGGCCGCTGGCCCCGGACGTGGCGCTCGGTGGGGCGCTGCTACGCCGGCAGGAGGCGCTGGAGGCGGCCCGCGCGGCGGTCACCCAGCTCACCGAGGACTACCGGGCCGGGATGCGCCGGCACGACGTCGACCACCTGGTCGAGGTGATCACCGGCGCACAGGCCCTGCGCGAGCGCCTGCGTGACCTGCAGAACGCCGCCCGCGTCGAGGTGCTCTGGTTCTGCCGGGCGAGCCCGCTGGCCATGCTCGGCCAGGAGAACGTCGAGGAGTTCGACGCGCTGTCTCGCGGGGTCCGCTACCGGGCGATCTACGAACGCGAGATGCTCCTCGAACCGGGTGCGCTGGCCGATGTCGAGCAGGGCGTACGCGCCGGTGAGCAGGCCCGGGTCCTCGACCGGCTGCCGGTCCGGCTGGCCATCGTGGACGCTCAGACGGCGATCTGCCCGCTGGTGCCGAAGCCGGGCGACGGTGAGCCGAGCGCCGCGGTGATCGGCCGCAGTCAGCTGCTCGACGCGCTGCTCGCCCTCTTCGAGAGCCATTGGCTGATGGCCACGCCGCTGCGCTCGTCGCTCCCACCGGTCGACCGCGGCGGCGAGGGCTACCGGCCCGACGCCGACGAGGCCCGGCTGCTGTCGCTCTTCGTGGCCGGGGTGCCGGACAAGTCCATCGCCTCGCAGCTGGGGGTGAGCCGGCGTACCGTGCAGCGCCGGCTCGCCGACCTGATGGCGGTCGCCGGCGTGGACACCCGGCCCGGTCTGGCCTTCCAGGTCGCCCGGCGCGGCTGGATCTGAACCACGAGGGGGCGGGACGGCCGACGGCCGCCCCGCCCCGCGTGCGTCAGCGCAGCCCGTACGCGTCGATCACGGTCTGCTCGACGGTGTTGCCGGCCCGGTCGCCGGCGTGCACCCGCAGCGACACCGCGCCGCGGCCGGCCGGCACCGTCGCGGTGAACCGCGTGCCGGAGCCGTGCACCGGCACCGACCGCCACTTCTTCCCGCCGTCGAACGATACCTCGACCCGCAGGCTGGTGCCGGTCGGCGCCGAGACGCCGGTCGGCTGGCGCAGGGTCAGCCCGAGCTTGTGCGACGTGTTGCCCCGCACCTCACCGCGCAGGTCGGCGGGGACCCGGTAGTCGACCTGGAGCAGCGGCAGCGCCTTGGCCGCGTCCCCGGCCGGGCGGGCCGAGGTGAACTGCCAGGCCGTCTCGGTACGGGTGGCGTAGCGCCACTCGTCCGAGCTGCGCTGCGTGGCCAGGTCCAGCCGGTAACGGGCCGACTCCGCGGTGGTGGGCACCGACGCCCAGCCGCCGGAGAGGTCGGCGATCTGCTTCCCGTTACGGCTGAGCCGGGCCTCGACGGTGTCCGCCTCCTCGCCGCCGCCGGCCGGGCTGTAGTTGCCCGCGGCGTCGACGAACTCGGCCACCCGCAGGTCCAGGGTGTCCCCGGTGCGGGTCGGCACCGGCACCCCGCCGCCGGCCGGCACGGCCGGCCGGACCACCGGGGCGTGCCAGCTCTCGGTGTCCCGGTCGTCGGCGGCGTAGCGCCGGGGCTGCTGGGTCAGCCCGCCGAGCAGCCGCCCCCAGGACCAGGTGACCCGGTGCAGCACCCGGTGCTGCCACCAGGCGTCCCCGGCGCTGACGAACTCCTGCCGGGTGGTGCCGGTACGCACCAGCCGCTGGTCGTCGTTCCAGGAGGTCTCCTGCCACGGACGCCATCCGAACCGCTGTTCGGTGGCCCACTCCGAGCCGCCGACGTCACCGTAGTCGGCGCTCACCTCGGCGGTGTTCTTCGCGGTGACCGTGTGCACGATCCGCTCCGGCACCCGGCCCTTCGAGACCTGCCACACGTCGTACAGGTAGGGGCTGTCGACGGTCAGCGTCAGGTCGATCGTCGCCCGACCCTTGCGGGCCGCCGCGATCAACCGCTGGCCGTCGTCGTTCGCCACCGCCATCGAGGGAAGGGCCAGCCGGTCCCCCTGCGGGGTCCAGACCGTCCACGCGCTCTGGTCCGCCGGCCGGACGATGAGCACCGACTTCGCACCGGCCGCCGCGGCCGCCGCGATCTGCTCCTCCTCCGAGGCGTCCGGGTTGGTGACGAGCAGCGCCGCGGCGCCGCGCACCCGGGTCAGCTCGGCGGGGGTGCCGGTGCCGGCCCAGACCAGCGGCAGCTTCTGCCGCCCGGTCGGCGCCGGCGAGTAGCCCATCAGGTTGATGTCCAGCGGACCGGAGACCCCACTGATCTTCGCGTCCACCATCGGGGCGACCAGTTGCCAGCGCGAGGAGAACTCGAACTCGCCCTGGCGCACCGCGCGGGTCGGCGTGACGTTGACCTGCTGGATGGTGCTGAAGGTCATCACGCCGTGGTCGACCTGCCGGCCGTTGCCGAAGATCCGGTGCTCGTAGAAGCTGATCGCGGCTCGCTGCTCGGCCGGCTTCGGCGTCTCGATCCGCACCGGGGTGCCCTTGCGGGGGTCGAGCACCACCGTGACGTCCCGGGTGACCATCAGCTCCGGGTCGGTGGCCAGGGTGATCTGCTCGTCCAGCGGCGCGCCGTGCTCGATCAGCGCCTCGACCAGGTACGGGCCCTCCTCGACCTGCACCTGCGTCTCACCGCCGACCCAGCCGATGAAGTCGGACTCGGGCTGCTCGCCGAAGAGGGTGAGCACGGGCGCCAGGCCCGGCTGCCCCTGCAGGTCCAGCACCTTCACGGTGACCGTGTGCACCGGGCCGCTCAGGGTGAGCCCGACGGCGGTACGCACCGCGACGCCGTCCGCGCCGGTGGCCACCAGCCACCCGCCGTGCGGGCCGCGGGCCAGCTTCGCCGGGTCGGCGCGCAGCGGCACGGCCACGCTGCCGCCGGCCGGCACGGTCACCTCGCCGCCGCCGACGCTGACCCCGTCGGGCTCGGCCGCGCCACTGTCCAGGTTGCGCAGCTCCAGGGCCAGCCGCAGGGTCTGCGGGGCCGCGGTGCCGTTGGTGTACGTGACGCTCCGCTCGACCGTCGCGTCGCCGGTGGAGATGCGACCGAAGTCCGCGGTGGCCGAGCCGTACACCCGCTGGGACAGCGCCCGGGCCACGTCGACCCGGCCGCCGCCCTGCTCGAAGACGGTCAGCTCCGGGTTCGCCTTGGTGGTGCTGACCAGCGCGTCCTTGAGCTTTCCGGCGGTCCAGTCCGGGTGGTCCTGGGCGAGGATCGCGGCCGCGCCGGCGACGTGCGGGGTGGCCATCGAGGTGCCGGACGCGGTGGTGTACGCGTCGCCCACCGGCGTACCCATGGTGGTGCCGGCGGCCCGGGCGGCGATGATGCCGACGCCCGGCGCGGTGATCTCCGGCTTCAGGCCGTTGTCGCCGAGCCGCGGGCCGCGGCTGGAGAAGTCGGCCAGGTTGTCGTCGCGGTCCACCGCGCCGACGGTGAGCGCCGCGGTGGCCGCGCCCGGCGAGCCGACGGAACGCGGCGTGCCCTCGTTGCCCGCGGCGATGACGAAGAGTGCCCCGGTCTCGGCGGTCAGGTCGTTGACCGCCTGGCTCATCGGGTCGGTGCCGTCGCTCGCGGAGCCGCCGAGGCTCATGCTGACCACCTTTGCGCCGGAGTGGGCGGCCCACTCCATGCCCGCGATGATGGACGAGCTGTAGCCGGAGCCGCCGTCGTCGAGCACCTTGCCGACCAGCAGCTGCGCGCCGGGGGCGACGCCCTTGCGCAACCCTTCGGAGGCGGCGCCGCTGCCGGCGATGGTGGCCGCCACGTGGGTGCCGTGGCCGTGCCCGTCGCGGGCGCTGCCGCTGCCGGAGAAGTCCTGCGCCTCGGCGATGCGACCGGCCAGGTCAGGGTGGGTCGAGTCGACGCCGGTGTCGAGCACCGCGACCCGGACGCCCTTGCCGTCCCGGCCGGCGGCCCAGGCCGCCGGAGCGCCGATCTGCGGCACGCTGTGCTCCAGCGCCGGGCGGACCTTCCCGTCCAGCCAGATCCGGGCGACACCGGCGCCGAGCCGGGCCGGCGAACCGGCGGTACGGGCCTGCGGGGTGGCGCGCAACGTCGTCCACAGGCCACCGAGGTCGCCCTTGCCGACTCGCAGCGCCGCGCCGTTGATGCTCTCCAGCGGGCGGGCGTCGGTGGCGCCGGCGAGCGGCCGGACCCGACCGGCCGCCGGCTCCTGGTAGCGGACGATCAGCGGCAGCGAGCCCTGCGCGGCGTCGCCGTACCCGTTGGCGGCCAATTCCTGCACGTCGAACAGGTCGGGGTCGAGCACCCCGGCGGAGAGGTACGGCACGACGTCGCTGGGCAGCACCCGCACACCGCCGTCGGCCTCGACGGTGTGGAAGGTGATCCGCTCACGGCCGGGGCCGGGGCGGACGGTGGCGGCGACCCGGCCGGGTGCCGCCTGGACGAGGTCGACCTGGTCGCCGGTGATCAGGGTGATGTGGACGGGCGCGGTGCCCGGGGCGGGCGTGGCCGGGGTAGGGCCAGTGGGCCGGGCGGACGGGTCGGCGGACGCCGGTGCGGCGAGTCCGACGACCAACGCGCCGACCGCGCCGGCGGCGAGCCAGCGAGGGGGCCTGTGCATGCGATGCGCTCCTCTACTCCAGGGGCCGGTCTCTGGTGAAGATCGACCGATCGGAGTTTGCGGCGCAGATCACTGCACGGTCACTAGCTGCGGCCCGCCGCACCGGCGACATGTCGCCAGGTGGACATCCGGCGGGCACCTGACGGACCCGCAGATGTCGGGCAGGTTACCGCCGAGATCGTGGTGTCTTCGGGGCCGTCGCCGGTCCGCGCCGGAGCACGATCGGCGCCGGTTCGGCGGCGCGGGCGCGTCAGCGACGCGAGCCGCGCCAGCCGTGCACCGGCAACCCGAACTTGGCCACCAACCGGTCGGTGAACGGCCGGTCGCGCAGCCGGACGATCCGCACCGGCAGCGCGCCGCGGCGCACCGTCACCCGGGCGCCCGGCGGCAGGTCGTAGACCCGCCGCCCGTCGCAGGAGAGCACCGCGAGGGTGGTGAACGGATCCACGGTGATCACGAAGGTCGACGTCGGCGCGGTCACCAGCGGCCGGCTGAACAGCGCGTGCGCGCTGATCGGCACCAGCAGCAGCGCCTCCACCTCCGGCCAGACCACCGGCCCCCCACCGGAGAACGCGTACGCGGTGGAACCGGTGGGGGTCGCGCAGACCACCCCGTCGCAGCCGTACCGGGACAGCGGCCGGCCGTCCACGTCGACGAGGAGCTCGAGCATCTGGGCCCGCTCCCCCTTCTCGACGCTGATCTCGTTGAGCGCCCAGGACTCGATCGTCGGCCCGCCGTCGAACTCGGCGGTGACGTCGAGGGTGAGCCGCTCGTCGACGGTGTAGTTGCGCGAGACCACGTCGCGTACCGCGCTGTCCAGGTCGCCGATCTCGGCCTCGGCGAGGAAGCCGACCTTGCCGAGGTTGATGCCGAGCAGCGGCGCCTTGGCCGGCCGGGCCAGCTCCGCCGCCCGCAGGAACGTGCCGTCCCCGCCGAGCGCGAAGACGATCTCGGCGCCGTCGGCGGCCGCCAGCCCCGTCACCGGGACGACGCCGGGCAGGTCGAGGTCGTCGGCCTCCTCGGCCACCACGCGTACCTCGAAACCGGCGGCGATCAGGTCGCCGGCAACCGCCCGGGCGTGCTCGGTGCTGCGTCGCCGGCCGGTGTGGGTGACCAGCAGGGCGGTCCGGCTCACCGGGCCCGCCCTCGGGTCGCGACGCACCGCCGGCCGGCGACCGGCCGGTCCGCGCCCGCCGTGCAACGCCCGCTCCTCGCGCTCACCCTGCGACCTCCTCCGCCGCCGAGCCCGGCACCGCGCCGGACGTCGTGGGGCCCTCCGGCCCGGCCGCGACCACCGCCCGCACCCGTTGCGGGTCGGCAGGCGACGCGTCCCGGCGTAACCATACGAAGAACTCGACGTTGCCGCTCGGCCCCGGCAGCGGGCTGGCCGCCACGTCCGCCAGGCCCAGCCCGAGCTGCTCGGCGGCCGCCGCCACGTCGAGCACCGCCTCGGCGCGCAACTCCGGGTCGCGGACCACCCCGCCGGTGCCCACCCGTTCCTTGCCGACCTCGAACTGGGGCTTCACCATGAGCGCCAGATCGCCGTCGGCGCGGGTGCAGCCGGCCAGCGCCGGGAGCACCAGCCGCAGCGAGATGAACGACAGGTCGGCGACGGTCAGGTCCACCGGCCCGCCGATGGTCTCCGGGGTGAGCGAGCGGACGTTGGTGCGCTCGTGCACCCGCACCCGCTCGTCGGTACGCAGCGGCCACGCGAGCTGCCCGTAGCCGACGTCCACCGCGACCACCTCGGCCGCACCGGCGCGCAGCAGCACGTCGGTGAAGCCGCCGGTCGACGCCCCGGCGTCCAGGCAGCGCCGACCGGCGACCGGCAGCCCGCCGAACGCGGCCAGCGCGCCGGCCAGCTTGTGCCCGCCCCGGGAGACGTACTCGGAACTCGGGTCCTCGCCGGTGACCAGCAGCGGGTCGGCGGGGTCGACCATCGCGGCCGGCTTGCGGGCCTGCACTCCGCGCAGCTGGACCCGGCCGGCCTCCACCAGCGCGGCGGCCTGCTCCCGGGAGCGGGCCAGGCCGCGGCGGACGAGCTCGGCGTCCAGCCGGTTGCGACGTGCCATGGGTGGTTCTCCGGTCTCAGGACTGGTCGATGGTGGCGAGGGTCTCGCGCAGCGTCTGGTAGGCCGCCTCGTACTGGGCGATCTGATCGGCCGGGGCGAGCGACGCCGCGTTGATCATCGCTTGGACGGCCGCGTCGACCGCCGGGTGCCCCTGGTCGTCCAGGTCGTCGCCGAGCGCCGACGACGGCGCACCGCCACCGGGCGGCGAGCCGGGTCGCGCCCCGGGCGTCGGTGCGGGCCGGGCTACGGGCATGCCACCCGGCGGCGGCCCCGGGCGGGCTGCCGGCATGCCACCCGGCGGCGGCCCGGGGCGGGCCGCGGACGGGTCACCGGGCTGCGGGCCAGGACGGGCCGACGGCGGTGGGCCGGGGCGGCCGGCCGGCGGTGGACCCGGGTGGAGCGGACCGGTCACGACCGGCCCCGGGAGGTCGGGTGGGTCACTCGGCACCGCCCGGCTGCTGCTTGCGGGCCACCTTCTGCGGCGGCCGGGCCGGCTCGGCGTCCCCGCCGGTGGGCGTGAGCGCGGCCGGCGACTTGCGTGCCACCGCCTTGCCGGGCTCGGCCTTCTTGGCCACCGCCTTCTTCGCCACGGCCTTCTTCGCGACCGCCTTCTTCGCCACGGCCTTCTTGGCCGGCGGCGCGGAGACCGGCGCGCCGAGCGACTCGGTCGACGGCACCGGACCCGGGCCGGTGTTCGGCTCGGCCGACGGTTTCGGACCGGTCTGCGCGGCGGTCACCGGGGCCGGGGCGCGGCGCGGCCCGGCCGGGGCCTCCGCGGCGGCCTGCGGCGCGGTGTCGGCCGGCGCGGCGACGCCGGGCGTGCCCGCGGCCCGGGCATCGCGCAGCTGCCGGTCCAGCTCGTGCACCCGGCGGGTCAGTTCGGCGACCTCCTCGGCGGTGGCGAGCCCGACCGCGCCGAGCGCCCGGTCGACCTCGAACCGGACGAGCTTGGTCAGCGCCTCCCGGTTCGCCGCGCTGGTGGAGACGAGCTCCTCGCCGAGCGCCTGGAGCTGCGCGGCGGTCGCGCCGCCCGACCCGACGAGTCGGCGGACCACGTCCTGGGCCTTCTTCCGGGGCGCCTCCGTCAGGCCCATGGCCAGCTCGAGGTAGGCGCGCCACGCGTCCTGCATGCCTGAGTCCTTCCGCGGGGCGGGGGGTGTGCAGGTGTCACGCTACCGGGCACCCGGGACCGGCCTGTGCGGTACGGTGCCGGGGACGGCGTGGCGTAGGGCGAGGAGGCGGCGAGTGGCCAGCGTGGACGAGTGTCGGCAGGCGTTGCAGGAGCTAGCCGCCCGGCTCGACAGCAACGCCGAGACGGTGCGCGAGCGCGTCGACCTCGATCGGACGCTCGCCTGCCGGATCACCGACCTCGAGACCGCGTTCCACGGCCGGATCGCCGACGGCCGGCTGCTCGACCTGACCGACGGCGACGACCCGAAAGCCAAGATCGCGCTGAGCACCAGCAGCGACGACCTGGTCGCGCTGGTCGCGGGCGATCTCGACATCGCCCGCGCGGTCGCGTCCCGCCGGGTGTCGATCAAGGCGAACCCGTTCGACCTGATGAAGCTGCGCAAGTTGCTCTGAGTCGCGCGCAGGCTGAGCCGAGCGCGTCGGCGCTCGGTCGATGGTGCTCAGGTCGCGAGGCCGAGCGCGGTCAGCGCCCGGGGGCGGTGATCAGGTCGCGAGGCCGAGCGCGGTCAGCGCCCGGGTGGCGTCCGGCGAGCCGGCGCGGACCGGTGGGACCGCCGGCACCGACCATGCCGCCGCGCAGAGCGCGGCGAGGGCGTCCAGCGGCCGTCCCGCGCCGGTCAGCTCCAGACCGCCGTCGCGGGCGGCCACCGACCAGCCCCCGGCGTCCGTCGGGCCCGGTACCCGCACCACGGCTGCCGGGTCGAAGAGCCCGGCCAGGTCGTGCGCGACGAAGGTGGGGCGGCGGGCCGGCTCGGCGGCAAGCAGTTCGGGTACGTCGCTGACGCCGGTGAGCACGAGCAGGCTGTCCAGCCCGGCCCGGCGGGCACCCTCGATGTCGGTGTCCAGCCGGTCCCCGACCACCAGGGTCCGACCGTCGTCGATCCGGCGGGCGGCGGTGGCGAAGAGTTCCGGCTCGGGCTTGCCGACCACGACGTCCGGCTCACGGCCGAGCGCGGTGCGCAGCACGGCCACCAGGGCGCCGTTGCCGGGCAGCGGTCCCCGCCCGCTGGGCAGGGTGCGGTCGGTGTTGGTGGCGATCCAGGTGGCGCCAGCGCGGACCGCGACCGTCGCCTCGGCCAGGTTGGTCCAGCCGACCTGCGGCCCGTACCCCTGCACCACCGCGTGCGGCTTCTCGTCGGCCCGGTCGACCGGGCTGAGGCCGACCGCGGCGATCTCCGCCCGCAGCGCCTCGGCGCCGACCACCAGCACGGGGGCGCCGGCCGGCAGCCGGTCCCGGAGCAGCTCGGCGGCGGCCGCCGCGGAGGTCAGCACCTCCTCGGGCCCGGCCGGCACGCCCATCCCGCTGAGCAGGTCGGCCACCTCGCTCGACCGGCGGGAGGCGTTGTTCGTCGCGTACGCGACCGCCCGGCCCTCGGCGTGCAGGCGGCCGACCGCCTCGACCGCGCCGGGGATCGGCCGGTCGATCAGGTAGATCACACCGTCCAGGTCGAAGACGACCTGGGCGTACCCGTCGACAAGCCGCGCCCCGGCGTCAGTGGTCACCGGGCGACCGGGCCCGTCTCGTCGTGGCCCGCCGGAGCGTCCCCTCCGGCGCGCACGGTCAGGTCGGGGTCGTCCGCCCCGCCGCTGCCGAGCGCGTCGTCACGGGTCACCGTCCTGAGGTCGGCATCGTCATCGGATGCCTCGTCGTCGCCGTCGGCCGCGTCGTCGCCGTCAACCGATGCCGTGTCGTCGCCGGCCTGCGCCTCGTCGTCGGCCGCCTCCGGGAGCACCTCGGCGGGCGCGTCCGGCTCGGCGTCGTCGCTGACGAGGTCGGTGTCCGGGCGGGCCGGCACGGTGCCGGGCGTACCCGGACCGGCGGCGATCTCCTCCGCCGACTCCTCGTCCTCGTCGTCGCCCTCGATGACCACCCCGTCGAGTTCCAGCAGCCGCTCGGCGGCGTCGGTCTCACCCTCGGTGTCCACCTCGGAGGCGCGGGCGAACCACTCCCGGGCCTCCTCGCGGCGGTCGACCGCGAGCAGCGCATCGGCGTACGCGTAGCGGAGCCGGGCCGTCCACGGCTCGGCCACGTCGGTGGTCAGCTCGCGGACCTGGAGCATGGCGACCGCGGCGTCCTTCTGGCCGAGATCCCCACGCGCCCCGGCGGCGACGATCAGCAGCTCGATGGCGACGGCCGGGTCGAGCGCGTCCCGGTCGGCGCCGCGGAACAGGTCGATGGCGCGCTCCGGCCGCCCGAGCGCGCGCTCGCAGTCGGCCAGCACCGCCAGGTGGCTCTGCAGGCCGGTCATCCGGTGGTACGTCCGCAGCTCGGCGATGGCGGTCTGCCACTCGCCGGCGTGGTACGCGGCCAGGCCGACGGCCTCCCGCACCGCCGAGATCCGGGACGCCAGCCGTCGGGCGGCCAGCGCGTGCGCCAGCGCCTCGGCCGGGTCCTCGTCGATCAGCTGACCGGTCGCCACCAGGTGCCGGGCCACGGAGTCCGCGACCGGCTTGGCCAGCGACAGCAGTTCGGCGCGGACGTCCTTGTCCAGGTCGGTCGCGACGATCTCGTCCGGCAACGCGGGGGCCGTACCGCCCTCACCCGCCCGCTCCGGACGCGCACCGCGCTCATCCTCGCGGCGCCGGTCACCGAAGCCACCTTCGCGCCGGCGGTCGTCGAAGCCACGGTCGTCCCGGCGCGGCCGCTCGCCGCCACGGAAGCCGCCCTCACGGTCACCACCGCGGAAGCCGCCCTCGCGACGGTCGCCACCGCGGAAGCCGCCCTCGCGGGGCGCGCCGTCGCGGTCGCCACCACGGAAGCCGCCTTCACGACGGTCACCACCCCGGTAGCCGCCCTCGCGGGACGCGCCGCCCTGGTAGCCGCCTTCGCGACGGTCACCGCCACGGAACCCGCCCTCGCGACGCTCGCCGCCCTGGTAGCCACCCTCGCGACGGTCACCGCCGCGGAAGCCGCCTTCACGACGCTCGCCACCGCGGAAGCCGCCCTCGCGGGGCGCGCCGTCACGGTCGCCGCCGCGGAAACCACCCTCGCGACGGTCACCGCCACGGAAGCCGCCCTCGCGCGGCGGACCCGACCGGTAGCCGCCCTCGCGGCGCTCGCCACCACGGAAGCCACCCTCACGACGCTCACCGCCACGGAAGCCGCCCTCGCGCGGAGCGCCCTCGCGGTCGCCACCACGGAAGCCACCCTCGCGACGATCGCCGCCGCGGAAACCGCCCTCGCGGGGCGCGCCGTCACGGTCGCCACCACGGAAACCACCCTCACGACGGTCACCGCCGCGGAAGCCGCCCTCGCGACGATCGCCGCCGCGGAAACCACCCTCGCGGGGCGCGCCGTCACGGTCGCCGCCGCGGAAGCCGCCCTCACGGCGATCGCCACCACGGAAACCACCCTCGCGGGGCGCGCCGTCACGGTCGCCACCACGGAAACCACCCTCGCGACGCTCACCGCCGCGGAAGCCGCCCTCGCGACGGTCACCGCCGCGGAAACCACCCTCGCGGGGCGCGCCGTCACGGTCGCCACCACGGAAGCCACCCTCGCGACGCTCACCGCCACGGAAACCACCCTCACGACGGTCACCGCCCTGGCCCTCGCGGCGGTCTCCACCGCGGTAGCCGCCCTCGCGGTCACCACCGCGGAAGCCACCCTCACGACGGTCGCCACCACGGAAGCCACCCTCACGACGGTCACCGCCACGGAAGCCACCCTCGCGGGGCGCGCCGTCACGGTCGCCGCCACGGAAGCCGCCCTCACGACGGTCGCCGCCGCGGAAACCACCCTCGCGGGGCGCGCCGTCACGGTCGCCACCGCGGAAACCACCCTCGCGGCGCTCACCGCCACGGAAGCCTCCGGGCCGATCGCCGCCACGGAATCCGCCTTCGCGCGGCGGACCCGACCGGTAGCCGCCCTCACGGTCGCCGCCACGGAAGCCACCCTCACGGCGGTCACCGCCGCGGAAGCCCTGGTCACGGTCGCCGCCGCGGGAACCACCGGGGCGGAAGCCGCCCTCGCGGCGGTCGCCGCCTCGGTCTCCGGAGTACCCGCGCGCACCGCCGCGGTTGTCCTGGCCGCCTCGGTACGGTGGCCGGTCGCGGTCGTCCCGCCGCGGGGCTCGGTCTCGCCCACCCGGCCCGTCGGTGCGGTCCTCGTTACGACGGGGGCGGTCGTCGCCCTGCGGTCCTGAACTCACGGGGTACATCCTTCCTGATTGCGCCAGCTGTGGCGCTACGCAGTCGAGGGCCGACCCGGATGGGGCGCCCCTCGACTGGAAGATTGTCCGGCGGCGTCCTACTCTCCCACACCCTCCCGAGTGCAGTACCATCGGCGCTGGAGGGCTTAGCTTCCGGGTTCGGAATGTAACCGGGC
>NZ_JBITFP010000032.1:0-69988 GCF_044456245.1 Micromonospora sp. NPDC051006 | reverse complement strand
CATCCCCCCGCGAGCGAAACTTAGACTTAACTGGCCCGTGTTCTCGGCCTCAAGGAACAACCCGGCATCCGCCACCGCGCCCCGCGCCCCGCGCCCCGCCCCCCCCCCCCCGCCCCCCCCCCACCGGCTCAGCTCTGCTCGATGACCGACATGATGTTGCCGGCCGGATCGGTGAACCAGGCGATGGTCGGCCCGTTGCCGCGCATGATCCCCTTGTCGTCCTGCGGCATCCCTTCGTAGCGGGCGAAGGTCACCCCGCGCGAGGTCAGCTCCTCGACCGTCGCGTCGACGTCCTCGACCGGAAAGTTGAGCACCGTGTAGCTGGCAGGCACGTGGTCGGCCTTCGGATAGACCAGCACCGGCCGGTCCCCGGCCAGGTGCAGCGTCAGCAGCTCGCCCATCGCGTCGTCCCGCGTCACTCGCAGGCCGAGCGTGTCGGCGTAGAACCGCTGCGCCCGGTCGGTGTCGTCGACTGAGAAGCCACTGAACGCCCGCGAGTCCGCGAACATGGTCGTCTCCCTCGTCCGGTCGTGCTTCGTCGGTGGGTCGTGCCGGGCCGCTGGGCCCTTCCTGCGTCACAGTAGGCGCGCGATCCGACGTGCGCGGGCGACACGACGGTGACGAGGAGTGGACGACCGATCGGCGGTGCGTTCAGTCCGCCTCGACCGGCTCGGTCGGGACCGCGACGTGCAGCCGCAGTTGGGGAACCAGCATGTCGTCGACGTCCAGCGCACGGACCGCGCCGTCCGGCTCCCAGCCGGTGCTGGTGAGGAACTTGCGGGTCGCCTCGTCGGCGTCGAACGCCCAGGCCACCGCGCGGTCCGCCCCGTCCTCCCGCCACAGGTCCACGCTGGCGGCGAGCAGCCGGCTGCCGTGCCCGCGCCGGCCCCAGCGCGGCTCCACCAGCAGGTCGGTGACGGCCACGACGCCGTCGCCCAGCCCCTCGGCCGGCTCGCCGGGGGCGAGCGCCTCGGCGTCGGCCGGACCGGAGGCGGCGAACCCCACCAGATACGATTGCTCGGCCTGTTCGACGGCGACCAGCACGCGGTGGGCGCCGGAGGGCGGCTCCTGCACCGCGGCGGTCCACCGCCGGGCAAGCCACGCCTCGTCCAAGTTGTCGAGGACGTGCCGGGGGAGGATCCGGCGATAGGCGACCCGCCAGGTCGCGAGCTGGATGCGTGCGATCTCGCCGGCGTCCTCGGGACGCGCCGGGCGGACGTACCCGAGAGCCATGGGACGTGAGCCTACGCAGGGCGAGGGAGGCGACGGTGGCGCAGGGTGCCAGAACGACGACCGGGCAGGTCGTGGGCGTGCTCCTGCTCGCCGTGGCGGTGGCCGCGTTCCTGTCCGTCGCCGCCGTCCGGCACGGCTTCTTCGACCTTCAGGTCTACTACGGCGCGCTGACCTGGTGGGTGCACGACGGCGGGGAGATCTACGACTACCTGCGTCCGTTCACGCAGTACGGCTTCACCTACCCGCCGTTCGCGGCCCTGGTGATGTTGCCGATGGCGTACCTGCCGTGGGTAGCGGCGATCGTGGTCAGCGTGAGCGCCACCGTGGTGGTGACCGCGATGCTCCTCTGGTGGCTGCTCGACCCGATCGTCCGTCGGGCCGGCTGGACCCCCTGGTTCACCCTCGCCGTGGCGCTCTGTCTCGCCGCCGCGTTCGAGCCGATGCGCGAGACGGTCAACTTCGGCCAGGTCAACATGCTGCTGCTCTTCCTGGTCGCGGTCGACCTGCTGCGGCTGCTGCCGGCCGGCAACCGCTGGGCCGGCATCGGCATCGGGCTGGCCACCGCGATCAAGCTGACCCCGGGCATCTTCATCGTCTACCTGCTGGTCACCCGGCGCTGGCGGGCCGCGCTCACCGCGATGGCCACCACGGCCGGCGCGAGCCTGCTCGCCGCCGCGCTCTTCCCGGACGCCTCCCGCGAGTTCTGGACCGAGGCGCTCTGGAACACCGGCCGGGTAGGCGAGTTGGCGTTCGTCTCCAACCAGTCGCTGCGCGGCGTGGTCGCCCGGCTCGACCCGGAGCACCCGAGCACGCTGGCCTGGCTGGTACTGGTGCTCGGCACGCTGGCGCTCTGGGCCTGGCGCTCCCGCCTCGCCGCCGCGGCCGGCGACGAGGCGACCGGGCTCGCCCTCACCGGCGCGGTGATGTGCCTGGTCAGCCCGGTGACCTGGGTGCACCACCTGGTCTGGCTGCTGCCGGCGCTGATCCTGCTGGTGGAGCACGCCGTGCGGGCGCCCGCCGGCGGCCGTCGGCGCCGCCTGCTGCTGGTCGCCGCCATCGTCGGGTACGGGTTGCTGTGCAGCCGGATCGTCTGGGCGTGGGAGAAGGACTTCACCGGGGTCGACGGGTTCCTGGGCAGCAACACCTACGTCTGGATCAGCCTGGCCGTGGTGGCGTTCCTGCCGGTCCGCCGCTGGGTCGCGCGGGACGGGTCAGCCGCCGAGGCGTCCGGCGTACCGCAGCTCGACCAGGCCGACGGGCGGGCGCCCGCCGGCCAGCGGCACCGGATAGGTCGACTGCTCACCGTCCGGTGACAGGCCGGCCCGCTCGCAGAACCGGCGGGCCCGGTGGTTCTCGGCCAGCACCCAGAGTCGGTAGGCCGACCATCCCCGGGCCGTTAGGCCGTCCCGCGCCGCGGTCAGCAGCGTCCGGGCGGTGCCGTCCCCCCAGTGCGCCGGCTCGACGAAGAGGGCGAGCACCTCGCCGCAACCCGGGTCGAGTTCGGCCCGGTCCTGGTTGACCCGGTACGGGCCGAACGAGGTGAAGCCGACGACGTCCCCGCCGTCCGCCTCGGCCAGCAGCGTGGTGAACGGGTGCTCCGGGTCGGCCGTGCCGATGTCGCGGCGGCGCTGCGCCCAGGCCGCCACGTTCAGCCGCCGCAGCACCTCGTCCGGCATGATGCCGGCGTAGCCGGCCTGCCAGCCGTGCACGTGCACCCGGGCGACCGCCTCGGCGTCGTCCGGCTCCTCGGAGCGGATGGTGAGCATTGCACCGTTCTATGCCTCACGGGGCGGTAGGTCCAGTATCCCGCTACGGCGTCGTACCCATGAATTAAGGTCGCCGACGATGACCGCACCGGAATCACTCTCGCTCGCCCAGGCCCGGCGGGTGGCGCTCGCCGCCCAGGGCTTCGCCGACCCGCCGCCCACCGGCGTGTCGACCCGCCGGCACCTGCGCCGGGTGCTCGACCGGGTCGGGCTGATCCAGATGGATTCGGTCAACGTGCTGCAACGCGCCCACTACCTGCCGCTCTACAGCCGGCTCGGGCCCTACCCGACCGAGCTGCTCGACACCGCCGCCTACCGCCGCCCCCGGGAGCTCTTCGAATACTGGGGGCACGAGGCGTCCCTGGTCCCGGTCGCGTTGCACGCGGCGCTGCGCTGGCGGATGGCCCGGGCGCGCAGCGCGTCCTGGGGCGGCATGCGGCGCATCGCCGAGGAGCAGCCCGAGCTGGTCGCCTGGGTACGCGACGAGGTGGCCGCCCGGGGGCCGTTGACCGCCGCGGAGATCGAGCACGACGCGCCCCGGGAGACCGGCAACTGGGGCTGGAACTGGTCGGCGGTGAAGCGGGCTCTGGAATACCTGTTCTGGGCCGGCGAGGTCACCGCGGCCGAGCGCACCAGCTCCTTCGCGCGCCGCTACGACCTGCCCGAGCGGGTGCTGCCGGCGGCGGCGCTGGACGCGCCCACCCCGACCGACGCCGAGGCCTACCGGGCCCTGGTCGCCCTCGCCGCCCGGTCGCTCGGGGTGGCCGCCGAGCCGGAGCTGCGCGACTACTTCCGGCTGCCGCTGCTCGGGGCCCGGCAGGCGATCGCCGAGCTGGCCGAGGCCGGCGAGCTGCTGCCGGTCACGGTGCCCGGCTGGCGGCAGCCGGCGTGGCTGCACGCCCAGGCCCGGCTGCCCCGGTGGATCCGCGGCAACACCCTGGTCAGCCCCTTCGACCCGCTGATCTGGGAGCGGGCCCGCACCGAGCGGCTCTTCGACTTCAGCTACCGGATCGAGATCTACGTGCCGGCCCCGCAGCGGGTCTACGGCTACTACGTGCTGCCCTTCCTGCAGGGGGAGCGGTTCACCGCCCGGGTCGACCTCAAGGCCGACCGGAAGTCCCGGGTGCTGCTGGTGCCGGCCGCCTGGGTCGAGCCCGGCGCCGACCCGGGCGAGACGGCCGTCGCGCTCGCCGCCGAGCTCTACCGGCTCGCCGGCTGGCTCGGTCTCGACGCGGTGGCCCCGCCCACCGGCGGTGACCTGGCCGGCCCGCTGGCCGCCGCGCTGGTGGGCGTCGCCGGTGTACGGTGACCCCGTGACGAGCGTTGACGGCGCGGCCGGCCCGCCGCAGCCACCGACCGGCGCGCTGGACGCCCCGCCCCAGCCACCGACGGGCGCGCTGGACGCCCCGCCTCAGCCGTGGCCGGCCGGGCAGGTCCCGCCCTACCCGGCGCCCTATCCGATGCCCGAGCCCGACCGGCTCACCCGGTTCGTGGTCCGGCTGCACGACCGCTCGCCGCGCTGGGCGGTGCCGCTGGCCGCGGTCGGCTGTGTCGCCGCCGGCATCGGCTACGCGCTGATCAGCGACCCGACCCACTCGTCCCCCGACGCCGCGCCGACCTGCCTGCTGAAGCTCACCACCGGCCTGGACTGCCCGGGCTGCGGCGGCACCCGCGCGCTCTGGTACGTGCTGCACGCCGACCTGCCGGCCGCCGCACGGCACCACTTCCTTTTCGTCTTCGCGCTGCCCTTCCTGGCCTACCTCTTCGTGGCCTGGGCCGGCCGGCAGGCGTTCGGCTGGCGCCTGCCGCAGCTGCGGATCAGCAGCAAGGTGATCGGTGGGTTCCTGGCCGCCTGGCTCGCCTTCTCGGTGCTGCGCAACCTGCCCTGGGCGCCCTTCACCGCGCTCTACGTCTGACCCGCCCCGGGCTGACCGCTCGCCGGGGCCGCCGGGCCTGGGCTGTCCCCTCTGTTCCCGAAGCTGTCGACCTGCTCCAGATATGAACATCCGGGGTGCGCGTCTCCGTTGCTGGACGGTGGGCATCCGCTCGGGGCCAGCCGCGCGGTTGGCCACCACCCTGGTTCACATATGGAGCAGTTCGACAGCGCCGCGTGATGATGCGGCGGGTGCCGAGCGGCCGTCGGCGGGGCGTCGGCGGGGCGTCGGGCGGCCAGTGAGGTGACTGACGTTGCATCGGGGCGAGCCGGACTTGGGCCGTGCCGCCGCCACCACTACAGTCCCAGGCATGCCGGAGATGGTGCAGCCCCAGGTGAAGCTCGTCGCGTGGACCCACTTCGAGGCGCCGGACGAGGTGCCGTGGTCGACCGACGCCGACGGCGGCCAGGCGCTCGCCGAGTTCGCCGGGCGGGCCTGCTACCAGAGCTGGAAGAAGCCGAACCCGGCCACCGCCACCAACGCCGGCTACCTGGCGCACATCCTGGAGGTCGGCCACCTCTCGGTGCTGGAGCACGGCTCGGTGACCTTCTACTTCACCGGGGTCTCCCGCTCCTTCACCCACGAGCTGATCCGGCACCGGCACTTCTCGTACTCCCAGCTCTCCCAGCGGTACGTCCCGGAGCGGGACGCGGCCATGGTCGAGCCCGCGGTGATCGCCGAGGACCCGGAGCTGCACAAGAAGTTCGTCGAGGCCGCCGAGGCGAGCGTCCGGGCGTACACCGAGCTGCTGGAGGGGCTGGAGCAGCGCTTCGCCGACGAGCCGAACCCGACCCTGCGGCGCAAGCAGGCCCGGCAGGCGGCCCGGGCGGTGCTGCCCAACGCCACCGAGACCCGGATCGTGGTGACCGGCAACTACCGGGCCTGGCGGCACTTCGTCGCCATGCGGGCCACCGAGCACGCCGACGTGGAGATCCGCGAGTTGGCGGTGGAGTGCCTGCGACAGCTGCAGAAGGCGGCCCCCAACGTCTTCGCCGACTTCGTGATCACCACCCTCCCGGACGGCACCGAGGTGGCGTCCAGCCCGCACGCCGAGCTCTCCTGAGCCCTTCCCCGGCGGGCTGCCGAGGCTCGTCCGCTAGGTTGGAAGCATGACGCACGACCACCCTGACACCCCCGCTCGGGCGGTGTCCCGTCCCTTCGGGCGGGTGCTCACGGCCATGGTGACCCCGTTCACCGCCGACGGCTCGCTCGATCTTGACGGTGCCGCCCGGCTGGCGCACCATCTGGTCGACGAGCAGGGCAACGACGCGCTGGTGGTCAACGGCACCACCGGCGAATCGCCGACCACCACCGACGCGGAGAAGGAACGACTGATCCGGGCGGTGGCCGAGGCGGTCGGCGACCGGGCCAAGGTCGTGGCGGGGGTCGGCACCAACGACACCCGGCACACCGTCGAGCTGGCCGCCGCCGCCGAGAAGGCCGGCGCGCACGGGCTGCTGGTGGTCACGCCGTACTACAACAAGCCGCCACAGAGCGGGCTGCTGCGTCACTTCACCGCGGTCGCGGACGCCACCGGCCTGCCGGTGATGCTCTACGACATCCCGCACCGCTCCGGCGTGCCGATCGCCACCGAGACCATGGTGCGTCTCGCCGAGCACGCGCGGATCGTCGCGGTGAAGGACGCCAAGGGCGATCTCACCGCGACCAGCTGGGTGACCAGCCGCACCAACCTGGCCTTCTACAGCGGCGAGGACTCGCTCACCCTGCCCGCGCTGGGCGTCGGCACGGTCGGCGTGGTGGGCACCTCCACGCACTTCACCGGCGGGCTGACCAAGCAGATGATCGAGGCGCACGACGCGGGGGAGAACGCCGCGGCGCTCGCCCTGCACCGGCGGCTGCTGCCGCTGTACACCGGCATCTTCCGTACCCAGGGCGTCATCCTGGTGAAGGCGGGCCTGGCAGCGGCCGGCCTGCCCGCGGGCCCGGTGCGGCCCCCGCTGGTGGACGCCACCGACGACGAGATCGCCCAGCTGCGCGCCGACTGCGCGGCGGCGGGTCTGGAGCTCCCTGAATGACCGAACGACACTACGGACGCCGAGGAACGGCGTCCAAGAATGAGGTGGACGCGTGACCGAGGCGCACATCGAGGCGGAACTCCCCCCACCGCTGCCGGAGGGCGGACTGCGGATCATTCCGCTCGGCGGGCTCGGCGCCATCGGTCGGAACATGACCGTCTTCGAGTACGACGGCAAGTTGCTGATCGTCGACTGCGGGGTGCTCTTCCCCGACGTCGAGCAGCCGGGCGTGGACCTGATCCTGCCCGACTTCGGGCCGATCCTGGACCGGCTCGCCGACGTCCAGGCGATCGTGCTCACCCACGGTCACGAGGACCACATCGGCGCAGTGCCCTACCTGCTCGCCCACAAGCCGGACATCCCGCTGGTCGGCTCGCAGTTCACCCTGGCCCTGGTCGAGGCGAAGCTCGCCGAGCGGCGGATCCAGCCGTACACGCTGACCGTGCGCGAGGGCGGCCGGGAGCGGCTCGGCCCGTTCGAGTGCGAGTTCTTCGCGGTCAACCACTCGATCCCCGACGCGCTCGCGGTGGCCATCCGCACCCCGGCCGGCCTGGTGCTGCACACCGGCGACTTCAAGATGGACCAGCTCCCGCTCGACGGCCGGATCACCGACCTGGCCGGCTTCGCCCGGCTCGGCGCCGAGGGTGTGGACCTGCTGCTGTCGGACTCCACCAACGCGGAGATCCCCGGCTTCGTCACTCCTGAGCGGGAGATCGGGCCGGTGCTCGACTCGATCTTCGCGAAGGCCAAGGGGCGGATCATCGTCGCCTCGTTCGCCTCGCACGTGCACCGCGTGCAGCAGGTCTTCGACTCGGCGGTCGAGCACGGCCGCAAGGTCGCGCTGATCGGCCGGTCCATGGTCCGCAACATGGGCATCGCCCGCGACCTCGGCCTGCTCAACATCCCGGCCGGCCTGGTGGTCAGCATCGAGGAGGCGACCACGCTGCCGCCCGAGCAGATCGTGCTGATGTCCACCGGTTCGCAGGGCGAGCCGATGAGCGCCCTGGGCCGGATGGCCAGCGGCGACCACCGGCACATCACCATCGCGCCCGGCGACACGGTGGTGCTGGCCAGCTCGCTGGTGCCCGGCAACGAGACCTCCGTCTACCGGGTGATCAACCGGCTGGCCCGGGCCGGCGCGGTGGTCGTGCACAAGGACGTCGCCAAGGTGCACGTCTCCGGTCACGCGCCCGCCGGTGAGCTGCTCTACCTGCTCAACGTGGTCCGGCCCAGCAACCTCATGCCGGTGCACGGCGAGTGGCGGCACCTGCGTGCCCACGCCCGGCTCGGGATCGAGTCCGGGGTCGCCGCGGACCGGGTGGTGCTCTGCGAGGACGGCGACGTGGTCGACCTGGTCGAGGGGCGCGCCGCCCTGGTCGGACGGGTGAAGAGCCGGTACGTCTACGTCGACGGCCTCGCCGTCGGCGACGTCAGCGAGTCGCTGCTGACCGAGCGGCGGATCCTCGGTGACGGCGGCTTCATCGCCACCACCGTGGTGGTGGACTCGGTCACCGGCAAGGTGGTGGCCGGCCCGACGCTCTCGGCGAAGGGCTTCTCCGAGGACCCGGAGGCGTTCAACCCGGTGATCCCGCTGGTCACCGAGGCGCTCAACCGGGCCGCCGCGGACGGCATCACCGACCCGCACCAGCTCCAGCAGATCGTCCGCCGGACGGTGGGGCGCTGGGTCAACGACGCGTACCGCCGGCGACCGATGATCGTTCCGACCGTGGTCGAGGTCTGACCGGCGCTGATCCACGTCGACCCGGGTCGGCACCGACGTCCCCGTGAACGTCGGTGCCGACCCGGGTCTGTTCATGGCGGCCTGCCTCCCGTCGGGTCAGCCGCGGGCGAGGCGACGCCGGAGCAGCAGCAGACCGGCTCCGAGGGCCACCAGCGCCGCGCCGAGCAGGGCGTACGTCAGACCGGCCGGCCCGGTGCGGGGCAGTTCCCCGGTGCTCTGGCCGACCGGGGCCGCGGTGGGCGTAGCCGTCGCACCGGCCGGCGGCGCGGTGGTGGCCGGTGCGCCGGCGAGGCGCAGGGTGACCGAGGTGTCCGGATTGGTGTAGCGGTTGCTCGGGCCGAGGAAGAGCCGGACCGTCTGGCTGCCCCCGGTGACGGCCAGCCGTAGCCGCACCGTGTCGGTGGCGCCGGCGGCCAGCTCGCCGGTGCGCAGCACCTCGCAGCCCGCGCCGTTCATCCGGCCGCTCTCCGAGCAGCCCGGCTCGATCACCCGGACGCCCTGCGGCGTCATGACGTTCAGCGAGTACCCGCCGAGCCGGAAGGTGCCGGCGTTGGTCACCCGCGCCGTCACGGTGGTCTCCCCGTTGACGACCGGGCCGGCGCTGGCCCGCAGCCGCAGCGCGATCTTGTCCGGCCAGTTGACCCGGAACTCGGTGGGCCGTTGTGTGGCGCCGGCCGCGTCCCGGCCGGCGACCGTTCCGTGGGCGCTCACGCCGAACACCGGCTCGGGCGTGGACGAGGTCACCGTCAACCGGTACTCGCGTCTGCCACCGGCCGGAATCTGCGCGCCGCCGCAGGTCCAGTCCTGCCCGGAAGCGCCGGCGGAGCGGCAGTCCCCACGCCCGGTCAGCTCCGTCCAGGGCGGCAGGCGCAGCACGAAGAAGCCCTTCGCCGCCGCGGCTCCCTCGTTGACGACGGTGACCGCCAGCGGCCCGGACGGCCGCCACGGGTCCTTGCTGAGGAAGACGAGGTCCGCCCGGGCGAGGATGGTCGGCTCGCCGGCCCGCGCGGTGGCGCTCGGCGAGGAGGCCGGAGACGACGACGGGGTAGGGGCCGTCGGGGCGTGCGCGGCGGCGGGCGCGGCGAAGGCGGTCAGGCCGAGCAGCGTGGCGGCGGTGACGGCGAGGGCGCTGGCGCGGAACGGGCGGATCATCGTGGGCTCCCGGTTCGGTGTGGGTGACGGTGACATCACCCCCGTGCCGGGAGCGCGGTTGCGTCGCTGTCGGATCGCCGCCTGTGACGAACGCGGCTGCAACCGCCAGGGCCGCTCGCGGGTCAGGGCAGGGCGGCGACCGCGTCCGCGTACGCGACGCCGGTGGTCACCGCCGCGTCCAGCAGGACGGTCAGCTGCGCCGGGGCCACCCCGTGCGCCAGGTCGGTGCTGACGTCGCCGGCCAGCGCCAGCTCGACGCCGAGGTCGTGCACGTAGGCCTTGGGCAGCAGCCGGTCGTGGTTCCACGCGTTGCAGAACGCGTACGCCTCGATCCGCCGCCCCGCCGGCAGCCGGCGGGTGGCGAGCGCCCGGGCGTGCAGGATCTCGCCGCGCTCGCCGACCTGCCGGAACTGGATGACCGCCGCGCCCCACCGGCCGACCACCGTGCCGCCGTCGTCGACCGCGTACCGGTCGCCCCGACGGTCCAGCGCCGCCGTGATCATGGACAGGGTCAGCGGCGCCGGTTCCAGTTCGGGCGGCTCCGGGTCGTCCGGCGGCGCGTCCGCGGCGTCGTCGGCCGGGTCGGTGTCGGCGGGCAGCGGCGCCGGCGTGGCCACCGGCCGCTCGGCCAGCCAGGCCGCCATCCGGCCGGACTGGTGCCCGGTGCCGTTGCGCGCGTCGAAGCTGCCGGCCAGCTCGGTGGCGATGCCGAGCAGGACGGCGCCGAGCGTCGCGATGTCGAGGTCGGTGGCCGGTCGGTCGCCGAAGGCCGGCCGGTGCACCGTGCGCCCGCCCAGCCCCGCCTCGACGGCGAGCGCGCAGACCAGGGCGCCGGCCGCGGCGAACTCCATCGCGGGAAGGTCGTCGTGCGGCTGGTCCAGCCGGGGCAGTTGCTCGGCGAGGATGTCCAGGCCGCGGCCCGGATGCCCACCGAGCGCACAGAACCGCAGGTGCGCGGCGAGGTGCGGGAAGGCGGCGCGCTCCCGGCGGTGCCGCCGGTAGGCCCGCACGTGCGCCGCGCCGGCCCGCTCCGGCTGCCCGGTGCGCAGCCAGGGCAGCAGCGCCACGACCAGCGCGCGCTCGGGCTGATCGGTGCAGTCGACCGTGCCGTCGAGCACCTCCCGTAGCTCGGCCAGCGCGGCGGACCACTCGCCCCAGCCGGCGAGCAGCTCCGCCCGGCGGGCCGGCGCGCAGCCGCGGCAGCCGTCGGCCGGCCCGGGTTCGGCCGCGGCCCAGCGGTCGTACCAGTCACGGGCGGTCGGCTCGTCACCCAGGTGGTCGGCGATCCGGCTACGCAGCTCCGCGACCGCCTCGGCGTCGGTGCCGACCCGGCGGGCCAGGTCGTCCACGGACCGCACCTGGTCCAGCCCGACGCGTGGGGTGCCCAGCAGCGCCTCGACCGCGGCGCGCTGGTGGCGCAGCAGCAGGTCCGCCTCGGTGTCGCTGAACAGCTCCGGGCGGCGGTCGAGGACGGCCAGGCAGCGCCGCACCGGCTCGACCAGCCGCCACCGCTCGCCGTGCAGCAGCGCCGTCTCGATCAACGCGAACCGGGCGTCCACCGCGGACCGGTCGTCGCCGCTCGCGTCGGCCTGCGCGGCGATCCGCTCCAGCTCCACCAGCCGGGCCGGGCCGTCGGGCAGGTCCCGGGCGTCGGCGAGCGCTGCGGTCAGCTCGCGGTTGCGCGGTGCCGGCCCACGGTTGCGCCCGACCAGGTCGGCGAGGTCGCCGAGGCGGCCGGGTCGCCGCTCGCCGGGCCCGGTCACGCCACCACCCCGCCGGGGAGCTGGCGGACCCCGGCGGCGAGCTGACAACCGGCGGTGATGCCGCAGTCGAGCAGCTGGTCGAGCTGGTGCGGGGTCACCCCGCACTCCAGGTCGGTGATCACCTCGCCGCAGATCCGGACCCGACCGCTGTCGTCGACGTGCACGAACGCCTTCGGCCAGAGTTGGTCGTGGTTCCACCCGTTGCAGAACTCGTAGAGCGCCGGGACCTGCTCGATCGGGAAGGTCGGCGCGACCATGGTGCGGATCTGGAGCAGTTCCCCGGCGGCGCCCAGCCGGAGGAACCAGATCAGGTTGTCCTCCCAGCGGCCGACCAGATCGCCGTCGGAGTCCGGCGTGACGACGTACCCACGGTTGCCCAGCACCGCGGCGATCAGCTCGCCGGTCAGCGGTCGCAGCCGCCGCGGGTGCCCGGCCAGCGGGTCGTCCGGACCGTCCTCGATTCCCGGCGACGCCATCGGGCATCCCTTCTGAGGCAGATATCACGGCTTGCAGCGGAGTCCGTGCTGCGACGCGCGGACACGACCCGGAAAAGCGGCGTTCTGCCGGGCCGCGCCGTTACGGTGATGCTATGGCGGGCCGTACCTCTCAGGCGAGCCGGCGGCGCGGCGCGTCGCCGCGCGGCGCGACGAACACTCGCGCCCGTCAACCGGCGAAGAAGACCCGCGCCCCGGTCCGTCGCCGCACTCGCCCCGCCCGCCCCGGCCCCGCAGTCTACGTCGGACGGGCGGTCGGTGCCTTGTGGATGGGGCTTGCGCACGGCGTCGGCTGGGCGTTCCGGGCGGCCGGCCGCCAGGCGGCCTCGGCCCGCGACCTCGACCCGGAGCACCGGCGCGACGGCGCCGGGCTGCTGCTCTTCGGGCTGGCCCTGCTCAGCGCGGTGGGGATCTGGTTCTCCGGCGCCGGCCCGGTGGGTGCGCAGCTGGCCGACACCGTCCGGCTCTTCCTCGGCGCGATCTCCGTCGTGGTGCCGGTGCTGCTGATGATCGGCGCCTGGCGGCTGATGCGTCAGCCCGGCGACCCCGAGCACCGTGGCCGTGGGCTGGTCGGCTGGGGCTCCATGCTGATCGCCACCGCCGCCGTGCTGCACATCGGGCAGCAACCGGCCGACCCGGGTCAGCGCGACTTCGCCGGCGGCCTGGTGGGCGCCGGCGTCGGCAGCATGCTGGAGCGCGCGGTGACCGCCTGGGTCGCCGTGCCGCTGCTCATCCTGCTGCTGCTCTTCGGCCTGCTGGTGGTCACCGCGACGCCGATCAACAAGATCCCGGAGCGGCTCGGTCTGCTGGCCGGCACGCTGGTCGCCGCACCGTCCACCCCGGACGGCGAGGAGACTCCGGTCAAGCCGGCGCGCAAGCGGCCCGCGAAGCGGGTGCCGCCGCTCGACCCCGACGACTTCGACGACGATCTCGAGGGCGCCGACCTGCAGGAAACCCTCGTGCTGCCGCGCAAGGCACCGGGCAAGGTGCCGGCCAGCCGGCGGCCGGTGGAGCCGCCGGAGCACTCACCGGCGCCACCGACCCGGGCCGAGCAGCTCGCGCTGACCGGCCTCGCCGGCGACTACACCCTGCCGCCGGCCAACATGCTGAGCGGGGGAGCGGCGCCGAAGACCCGGAGCAAGGCCAACGACGAGGTCATCGCCGCGCTCACCGGCGTCTTCGACCAGTTCGACGTGGACGCCGCGGTGACCGGCTTCACCCGCGGCCCGACGGTCACCCGCTACGAGGTCGAGCTGGGCCCGGGCGTCAAGGTCGAGCGGATCACCCAGCTCTCCCGCAACATCGCGTACGCGGTGAAGTCGCCGGATGTGCGGATCCTCAGCCCGATCCCGGGCAAGAGCGCGGTCGGCGTGGAGATCCCCAACACCGACCCGGAGAATGTGGCGCTCGGCGACGTCCTGCGCTCCCGGACGGCGACCAGCGACCACCACCCGATGGTGGTGGCGCTCGGCAAGGACATCGAGGGCGGCTACGTGGTCGCCAACCTGGCCAAGATGCCGCACATCCTGATCGCCGGCGCGACCGGCGCGGGCAAGTCGTCCTGCCTCAACACGCTGCTCGTGTCGATCCTCACCCGGGCCACCCCGGACGAGGTGCGGCTGCTGCTGATCGACCCGAAGCGGGTCGAGATGACCGGCTACGAGGGCATCCCGCACCTGGTCACCCCGATCGTGACCAACGCGAAGAAGGCGGCCGACTCGCTCGACTGGGTCGTCCGCGAGATGGACATGCGCTACGACGACCTCGCCGCGAACGGGGTCCGGCACATCGACGACTTCAACCGCAAGGTGCGCAACGGCGAGATCAAGGCCCCGCCCGGCAGCGAGCGGGAGATGCGGCCGTACCCGTACCTGCTGGTGATCGTGGACGAGTTGGCCGACCTGATGATGGTCGCCCCGCGCGACGTCGAGGATTCGGTGGTCCGGATCACCCAGCTGGCCCGGGCCGCCGGCATCCACCTGGTGCTCGCCACCCAGCGCCCCTCGGTCGACGTGGTGACCGGCCTGATCAAGGCCAACGTGCCGTCCCGGCTGGCCTTCGCCACCTCGTCGCTGGCCGACTCCCGGGTCATCCTCGACCAGCCCGGCGCGGAGAAGCTGCTGGGCCGTGGTGACGGGCTGTTCCTGCCGATGGGCGCGTCGAAGCCGATCCGGATCCAGGGCGCCTGGGTCACCGAGCGCGAGATCGCCGACGTGGTCAAGTTCTGCAAGGACCAGCGGGAGCCGGAGTTCCGGCCGGACGTGCTGGCCCCGGCGCAGGAGAACAAGAAGAAGATCGATGAGGACATCGGCGACGACCTCGACCTGCTCGTGCAGGCGGTCGAGCTGGTGGTCACCTCGCAGTTCGGCTCGACCTCGATGCTCCAGCGCAAGCTGCGGGTGGGCTTCGCCAAGGCGGGCCGGCTGATGGACCTGATGGAGACCCGGGGCGTGGTCGGGCCGTCCGAGGGCTCCAAGGCCCGCGACGTGCTGGTCAAGCCGGACGAGCTGGAGGAGGTCCTGGTCGGCCTCCGTGGCGGCGATGACTGACGTGGCGCCGCTGGCCGAGGAGATCTTCCCGATCCTCACCACCGGGGACCTCCCGGCGGCGCTGCGCTTCTACCGGGACCTGCTGGGCGGCACGGAAACCTACCGCTTTCCCGAGTCGGGGGAGCCGGCCTACGTCGCGCTGAGCCTCGGCACCGGTCAGCTCGGCATCGGCCGGCAGGACGAGCCGGGCACGCTGACCAACGACCGGGTGACGCTCTGGGTCTACGTGGCCGACTGCGCCGCCGCCGTGGACAGCCTGCGGGCGGCCGGCGTGACCGTGGTCGCCGAGCCGGCGGCGCAGCCGTGGGGCGAGCGGATGGCGGCGGTGCTCGACCCGGACGGCAACCGGGTGCTGGTGGCCGATCGGGGCTGACCCCGGACAGCATCGGGCCCGCCAGCGTGCGGCGGGCCCGAAGTCGTGGTGGGTCAGGAGTTGAGGATGGCGGCGGCGATCACGGTGCCGAGGATCGCCCCGACCACACTGGCCGCGGCGGCGTACCAGCCGAGCGGCTTGTCGCCGAGCACCGCGCCGACGATGCCCAGGATCAGCCCGAGCACGCCGAAGATCAGCGGAGACACGAAGATCGCGAGGACGGCGAAGACGAACGCCACGATCGTGCAGATGCGGGCGGCGCTGCTGCGGGGACGGGCGGTGGTGGGAATGTCGGCCATGATGTCCTCCATGGTGAGAGCCTTGTCGGTCGCGGCCCTGACTACCCATTCCGGCCGTCCGATACGCATCCGGGTCGATACCGGCCCTGCCGCCGGGCGGTTTCCGGTCGTCGGCCGCCTCAGTGGAAGATCTTCAGGCCGGCCACGCCGGCGATGACCAGCAGCAGGCAGACGATCCGCGGCAGGCTGGCCGACTCGTGCAGCGCGACCATGCCCACCACGGCGGTGCCGACCGCGCCGATGCCGACCCAGACGGCGTAGCCGGTGCCGACCGGGATGTCGCGCAGCGCGTACGCCAGGCCGGCCATGCTGAGCACCAGCGTCACCGCGAAGACCGCCGACGGCACGGGGCGGCTGAACCCGGCGCTGCGGTCCAGGGCGATCGCCCACGCGGTCTCGAGCAGTCCGGAGATCACCAGCACGATCCAGGCCATCGCATCACCTCTGCGGGGAGCGCCCGGACCATCGGGGCCGGGACGAGTCGGGTCTGTACGTCAGTCGGGGCGTCTTCACCTGACCGGGTACGCCCACCGCTCGTCCGGGGTGGCCGATCGGGCCACCGCAGCCGACGGTAGCACCGGCCGTGGCCGCGGCCCGGCCGGACCGGGACGGACCCCTCCGACACGCCGGGGCTGGGTGAACCAAACCACCGCGCGTTGACCTGAAGGTGACTTCAGCTTGCAGGATTGCCGTCATGACCGTGCTCTTGACCGACTCCGACGTGTCCGCCGCGCTGGACGCCGCCACCACGGTCGACGCCATGCGCGCCGCCGTGCTGGCCGCGTACGACGGCCGGCTGGTCGCCCCGCCGCGCGCCTCGGCCTCGCTGGGTGGGGGCCGGATGGTGCTGACCGCCGGGCACCTCACCGGCGAGTGGTACGGCTACCGCTCGTACGACACCTTCGGCCACCCGGAGTCCGAGCAGTTGGTGGTGCTGCACGACGGGCGTACCGGCGCGGTGCGGGCGGTGGCGGTCGGCGAGGAGCTGGGCTCGCGGCGCACCGGCGGCCTGGGCGGCGTGGCGGTGGACGCGCTGGCCCGACCCGACGCGGCGACGCTCGGCGTGATCGGCTCCGGCCGGCAGGCCTGGACGCAGGTGTGGGCCGCCGCCGCGGTGCGACCACTGCGCGAGGTGACCGTGCACAGCCGCTCGGCCGCCCGCCGGGAGGCGTTCGCCGCCCGGGTCCGCGCCGAGCTGGACGTGCCGGCCCGGGCGGTCGACTCGGCCCAGGCGGCGGTCTGCGACCGCGACGTGGTGGTGCTCGCCACCACCAGCGAGGCGCCGGTGCTCGACGCCGCCCACCTCGCCCCGGGCACCCACGTCAACGCGGTCGGCTTCAAGCAGCGCGACCGCGCCGAGTTCGGGCTCGACCTGCTGGACAGCGCCGCTCTCCTGGTCACCGACTCGCCGGCCCAGGCGGCCGCGTACCACCCGCCGATGCTCGCCGCGCTGCCCGCGTACGCCGGACGGCTGCACGACCTGGGCGCGGTGCTCGCCGGGGCGGTCCCCGGCCGGACCGACGCGGACCAGATCTCGCTCTTCTGCTCCACCGGCCTGGCCGGCACCGAGGTCTTCCTGCTCGAGCGGCTGGCCCGGGTGGGCGCCGCGACGGGCTGACCGGTAGCGCCTCGGCAGCCCACGTGCGTGGGACCCCCTGATCGGCCCGGTACCCTCGGAGGGTGTCTGCCTTCTCCCCTTCCGACAACGCCAGCTCGGCGCGTCTGGCGCCGCGCCGCGACCCTGAGCTGTCGTCCGACAACTCCAGCTCGGCGCGCGGCGAGCTGTCGTCCGCCACGGCGGGCCGCCGCGTCGCGCTGCTGACATTGGGCTGTGCCCGCAACGAGGTCGACTCGGAGGAGCTGGCCGCGCGGCTGCACGCCGACGGTTGGCAGGTCACCACCGACGGCGAGGGGGCCGACGTGGTGGTCGTCAACACCTGCGGCTTCGTGGAGAAGGCCAAGCAGGACTCGATCCAGACCCTGCTGGCTGCCGCCGGGACCGGCGCCAAGGTGGTCGCCGCCGGCTGCATGGCCGAGCGGTACGGCCGGGAGCTGGCCGACAGCCTCCCCGAGGCGCAGGCGGTGCTCAGCTTCGACGACTACCCGGAGATCGCCGCCCGGCTGGACGCGGTGGTGGCCGGCGAGACGGTGACCGCGCACACCCCGCGCGACCGCCGCGAACTGCTGCCGCTCACCCCGGTGAAGCGTCGCGAGGCGGCGGTGTCGCTGCCCGGGCACGGCACGCTGGCCCGGACGGCCGTGGAGACCGACGAGCACACCCCGGCGCACCTGCGCCAGGTGCTGCGCCGCCGGCTGGACACCGGCCCGGTCGCCTCGCTCAAGCTGGCCAGCGGCTGCGACCGCCGCTGCGCGTTCTGCGCCATCCCCGCCTTCCGCGGCGCGTTCGTCTCGCGTACGCCGGACGAGCTGCTCGCCGAGGCGGAGTGGCTGGCCAAGACCGGGGTCCGGGAGCTGGTGCTGGTCAGCGAGAACTCGACGTCGTACGGCAAGGACCTGGGTGACCCGCGGGCGCTGGAGAAGCTGCTTCCGCAGCTCGCCGGGGTCGACGGCATCGTGCGGGTGCGGGTGAGCTACCTCCAGCCGGCCGAGACCCGGCCCGGCCTGGTCGAGGCGATCGCCACCACGCCAGGTGTGGCGCCCTACTTCGACCTGTCGTTCCAGCACTCCAGCGAGCCGGTGCTGCGCCGGATGCGCCGGTTCGGCTCCACCGACCGCTTCCTGGAGCTGCTGGCCGGCGCCCGGTCGCTCGCCCCCGAAGCGGGGGCGCGGAGCAACTTCATCGTCGGCTTCCCCGGCGAGACCCGCGCCGACGTCAGCGAGCTGGTCCGGTTCCTCACCGAGGCGCGGCTCGACGCGATCGGCATGTTCGACTACAGCGACGAGGACGGCACCGAGGCCGCCGGGCTGCCCGGCAAGGTCTCCGCCGCCACGATCAAGCGTCGCTACGACCGGCTCAGCGCGCTCGCCGACGAGCTCTGCTCGCAGCGGGCCGAGGAGCGGCTCGGTTCGACGGTCGAGGTCCTGGTCGACTCGGTCGACGACGGTGTCGTCGAGGGGCGGGCGGCGCACCAGGCCCCCGAGGTGGACGGCTCCACCACGCTGGTCGCCCCGAAGGGCGGCGGCGTCGATCTTTCCGCGCTGCGCCCCGGCGACCTGGTCCGGGCGACGGTGACCGGTACCGAAGGCGTGGATCTGCTCGCCGTACCGGATGAGATGATCTCGGCGGCGCCCGGCGCGGCACGGTGACGGCGGGGCCGGACGAGGCGGGGAGGGCACGCGGTGGGGTACCGGGAACGCCACGGCGGAGGGCGGCGGTGACCGGGGCGACCGAGTCGACGCCGGCCCGGGTGGTCCGCGCGGTCCCGCTGCTCAACGCGGCCAACGCGCTGACCGCGCTGCGCCTGCTGCTGGTGCCGGTCTTCGCGGCCACCGTGGTCGCCTCTCAGATGACGCACGCCGGCTGGCAGATGGCGGCCTGTCTGATCTTCGCGATCGCCTCGGCGACCGACCTGGTCGACGGTTGGATCGCCCGCCGCTTCGGGCTGGTCACCTCGGTCGGCAAGGTGGCCGACCCGATCGCCGACAAGGCGCTCACCGGCGCCGCCCTGGTGCTGCTCAGCTGGTACGACCGGCTGCCCTGGTGGGTGACGGCGGTCATCCTGGTCCGCGAACTCGGCATCACCGCGCTGCGGTTCTGGGTGATCCGGCACGGCGTGATCGCGGCCAGCCGCGGCGGCAAGATCAAGACTGCGCTCCAGATCCTCGCCATCGCCTGGTACTTCTGGCCGATGCCCGACGCCCTCGCACCGGTCGGCCCGTGGATCATGGCCGCGGCCGTCCTGGTGACGGTGGTCACCGGCTTCGACTACATCGCCCAGGCCGTCCGCCTGCGCCGCCCGCGCCCCTGACCAGCCTCCGGCGCTCCGTCACGTCGACTCTGGCGTTGACGTGCGGGAAAGCCTGGTTCACCTCATGATCGATCGAACTGGGGCAGGATGGCTGGTCGGGAGCCGGTCGGGTTGATCGGACGCCGGACGGGGAAGGACGGGGGCATGGAGAGCGACGCCAACGGCGAGCGGCCGGTCGGCAGCCCGGCGGCGGGAGTGGTGCACAGCCTGGCCGAACGGCACGAGACGCTGGCCACCGTCGAGTCGCTCACGGGCGGGCTGCTCGCCGCCGCCATCGTGGAGATCGCCGGGGTCAGCGGGGTCTACCGGGGCGGCCTGGTGGTCTACGCGACCGAGTTGAAGGCGGAGTTGGCCGGGGTGCCGACCGGGCTGCTGGTTGAGCGTGGCCCGGTCGACCCGGACGTAGCGGTGGCGCTGGCCGAGGGAGGCCGGCGGCGCTGCGGTGCCGACTGGGGGGTGGCCACCACCGGCGTGGCCGGTCCGGAGCCCCAGGACGGCAAGCCGGTCGGGCTGGTCTACACGGCGGTGGCCGGGCCGAACGGCACCGTCGTCCGGCAGCTCGACCTCGACGGCGGTCGGGACCACATCCGCTCCGCCGCCGTGATCGAGGCGCTGCGGCTGCTGGCCGAACGGGTCCGTGAGGCGGACGTGGCTGACGCCGAGGCGGCCGAGGCCGACCCGGCTGCCGTCGGCCACTGAAGCGGCGCCGGGCGGATCTGACGGGCGGGGCGGGATGTCGGCGGGCCCGGCAACGGGTACGGTTGCGGGAAGGCTCCGACGGTCGGGGCCGGCGCGGTCCGCCGCGTCCGGTCGGGCGGTCGCCCGGAGCGAGTTCAGCCCTCAGGGGGAGGTGCGATGGTCCTGCTACGCCGGGTGATCGGTGACGCACTGCGGGCGCGCCGGCAGGGGCAGCAGCGCACCCTGCGGGAGGTCTCCTCCGCCGCCAACGTCAGCCTCGGCTATCTCTCCGAGATCGAGCGCGGCCAGAAGGAGCCGTCCAGCGAGCTGCTGGCCGCGATCTGTGACGCGCTCGGCGCGCGCCTCTCCGAGCTGCTGCGTGAGGTCAGCGACACCGTCGCGCTCGCCGAGCAGATGCCCAACGTGCTGGTCCCGGTGCACGACGAGCCGGCCGAGCCCGCCAAGGTGCCGGCGGGTGCGGTGGCCAGGTCCGCCGGCCGGGGCGTCCGCCAGGTAAGCGCCGACGGCAAGGTCGCCGTCTCGGTCCGCCAGGACTCGCCGCTCAAGGCCACCCTGCGCAGCACCCGGGTCCGCTCCGCGAAGCGCGACCGCGACGTGGTCTGCGCCGCCTGATTCCCGCCCGCCCGCACGCCATGGCCGGCATCGCCCGGTCCGCGTAGGCTTGATCGCGGAGGGTGTCGGCCCGTCGGCTCACCGGTACGGGTGCCGGTCTGGCGCTCGGCTGGGACGATGGAGTGGCTGCCGCGCCAGGGCGGGGTCGTCCCACCCGGCACCGTCGAGGCGGAGCGACGTTACTGAGGGGACCGCGGAGATGGCCAACCCGTTCGTCAAGGGGTGGAAGTACCTGATGGCGCTCTTCGGCGCCCGGATCGACGAGCACGCGGACCCGAAGGTTCAGATCCAGCAGGCCATCGAGGAGTCGCAGCGCCAGCACCAGGCGCTCGTTCAGCAGGCCGCCGCGGTGATCGGCAACCAGCGCCAGCTGGAGATGAAGCTCTCCCGGCAGATGTCCGAGGTCGAACGCCTCCAGGCCAACGCCCGGCAGGCGCTGGTCCTGTCCGACCAGGCCCGGGCCCGGGGCGACGAGGCCGAGGCCGGGCGCTACGAGCAGTCCGCGCAGACCCTGGCCACCCAGCTGGTCAGCGCCGAGCAGGCCACCGAGGACCTGAAGACCCTGCACGACCAGGCGCTCGGCGCGGCAGCCCAGGCCCGCCGGGCGGTCGAGAACAACTCGATGATCCTCCAGCAGCGCCTCGCCGAGCGCACCAAGCTGCTCAGCCAGCTGGAGCAGGCCAAGATGCAGGAGAGCGTGGCCCGCTCGTTGGAGTCGATGTCGGCGCTAACCGCCCCCGGCACCACGCCTTCGCTGGACGAGGTGCGGGACCGGATCGAGCGCCGCTACGCCACCGCGATGGGCCGCGCCGAGCTGGCCGGCAACTCGGCCGAGGGCCGGATGCTCGAGATCCAGAAGGCGACGCTCGACTCGGCCGGCTCGGCCCGGCTGGAGCAGATCCGGTCGAGCATGGCCGGCGAGCAGCTCGGCGCGCAGCAGCGGCCGGCCGCGGAGCAGCCGACGCCGGCCGGGCCGGCCACCGATCCGGCCGCCGCGGCCCGGCTCGACGAGCTCCGGGCCAGCATGGCCCGCGAGCGGGGCACCGGGGACACCACCGCCGCCGGCTGAGCGGCCGGTCCGAGGAGGTCAGGGTGGCAGACGAGCGTACGCGGCACTTCCGGCGGCTGAGCCGGCTGCGCCGCTCCGCCCGACGGTGGAGCGTGCTGGCCGGCGGGCTCGGCGGCGCGGCGGTCGTGCTGACCCCGTACGCCGGGCTCGGGCTGCCAGACGCGGCCTGGGTGGGTGCCGCGGGCAGCGCGGTGGCTCTCGCCGCCTGGCGCTGGATCGACCTGCGGGCGCTGGCCGCCCAGCCGGCGCCGCCGGCGCTCGACCCGGCGGAGGCCGCCGCCCGCTCCCGGGCCCGGCTGGTCGCCGCCGTCGAGCGCCTTCCGATCGGCCCCGGCGTGCTGTCCGAGGTACGCCGGGTCCGTGCCCGGGTGGCGCTGCGTGGCACCGGCGCGGCCGCGTCGTGGGCCCGGCTGGACCGGGCGGCGCTCACCCTCGCCGGGATGGCGAACCGGCTGACCGGAATCGCCGAGCCGGCCGCGCTGGAGGCCGCCGCCGCCGACCGGTCGCTGCGGGACCTCGCCCACCAGGTGGCGAGCGTGGAGCGGGCGCTGCGGCTCGCCCCGGTCGACGCCCGGCCGCCGCTGGCCGACGCGCACCGCGTGCTCACCGAGCAGCTGGAGAGCGGCGTCGCCGCGTACGAGCGGCTGGTGGTGGCCGCCGCCGGCTACGTGGCCGAGGACGCCCGTCCCGACGGCCCGCACCCGGCCGCGTCCCGGCTGACCGAGGCGACCGACCTGCTGCACGGCGTGGCCGCGGCGCTGGCCGAGCTGCGCGCGGTCGGCGACCCGCTGCGCGCTCCCACCCGCTGACCGTCCGTCCCGGGTCACGGCGGCGTGGTGATCGCGACCGGGGCGGTGAACGGTGAGCTGCCGACCACGTTGAACGCCCGGATCCGGTAGTGGTACGTCACACCGCGGGCCAGCCCCGTGTTGGTGAAGCCGCGCCCGCTCACCGTGAAGGTGGCCACCTCCTGGCCGAACGCCGGGTCCAGCGCCCGCTGCACGATGAACCCCGAGCCCGGCCCGGCGGCGGCGCCGGGCGCCCAGCCCAGGATCACCGTCGCGGTGTCCGGTCCCGGCGTGGCGGCGGTGCCGCTCACCGAGGTCGGCGTGGCCGGGGCCGGTGGCGTGGTCACCGCGGCCACCGTCGACCAGGGTGAGGCCGCGCCGAGGTAGGTGGTCCGCACCCGGTAGTAGTACGTGGTGTCCGGGGCCACGGCGGCGTCCAGGTGGTTGTCGCCGACGCCGATCGCGGTGGTGCCCGGGCCGCTGGTGAAGGTCGGGTTGGTGGCCCGCTGCACATCGATGCCGGTGGCGAAGGAGCGGTTCGCCCAGCGCACCGAGATCCGCAGCGGTGCGGCCGGCGGTACCGCCGCGGTCACCCCGGCCGGGGCGGTGAGCTGCACCGACGCCGGCACGCTGTTCGACCAGGACGAGCAGCTGACCGCGTTCTCGGCCCGAATCCGGTAGTGGTAGGTGACACCGGGGGTGACCGTGGCGTCGGTGTACCGGGTCGCGGTGGCGGCCACGGTGATCGTGGTGAGCCCGTCGGTGAAGGTGGCGTCGGTGGCCCGCTGCAGCAGGTGGCTGGTGGCCGGGGGGCGACCGCCGTTGCCGGTCCAGGCCAGCGCGATCGCCGGCAGCGCGGTGGCCGAGCCGGGGGCGGGGGTGGCGGTCAGCCCGGTGGGTGCCCGGGGCGAGACCCGCAGCACGAGCGGCCGGCTCATCCCCAGGTCACGGTGCCCGGCGAGCTGGGTGTGCCAGCGGTACTCCCAGCCGAGGTTGACCAACTGGTTGACCACCAGCGCGGGCCGGCCGTCGACCGGGCTGACCGGGGTCGAGCCGGTCCTGGCGCCGGCCGGACGGGACGGGTCGAGCAGCCGGACACTGTCGCCGATCTTGAACGGCAGGACCGGGGCGACCGGGCGCAGCGCCACGATCACATCCTCCCGGGGGTTGACCCGGACGACCTCCTTCCAGCCCAGCTCACCGCCGTCGGGCGGGCGGATCGTGCCGTCCCAGCCAACCCGGTTGACCACCTGGAGGTCGCAGCCGTCCAGGCGGATCGGCTCGGTCTGCCGGCTGTTTCCCACGATCCGCCAGAGCTGGGTGCCGTCGGCCGGGGCGCCGACGGGGACCGCCGGGTCGGCGGCGAAGAGGATCTCGGTAGCCGGGTCGGTGGTGCCGAGGGGCAGGGTGGCGGGGGTGAGCGGGCCGGCGTGCGGGTGGGCGACGCCGAGCCGACCGGCGAGCCGGCCGTGGCCGGGCTCGAAGATCTGCTGCACGGCCTTCACGGCGATGGGCGCGGTGACCGGGGCGGCGCCGCCGGGCGGGGTGAAGGCGATCGTGGTGGCGTGCACCGGCACCACCGCCGCCACCGTCGTCCGGGTGCCGATCGCCGGGTCGTAGGCCGGCTGCGGCACGATCGGCGGGCGCTGGCTGGCCGCGTACGCGCGGGGCAGCCGCTCCCGGAGCCGGGCCAGGTCGTACGGCTGCGCCGGGGCGCCGTTCACCCGGAACTGCAGCAGGGTACGGGTGTTCGGGCCGTAGCCGGGGCGGGTGGCGGGTGGGCCGCCCTCGACGGTCCGGTCCGGCGCGTCGGTGTGGTGGTCGTAGCGCGGGTCGAAGCCGGGCAGCGGGGCGGGGCAGTCGTTGTAGAGGATCAGGGTGCCGCCCGGGGGCACAGCGGAGAAGTCCACCACGACGTCGGCCCGCTCGCCGGGGGCGAGCAGCAGGGCGTGCCCGTCGACGTTGAGCACGGTGGGGTCGCGCCGGTCGTACCGGTAGCCGACCGGCCGGTTCGGGATCACCACCGGGGTGGGCAGCAGCCCACCGTCGTTGCCCACCTGGATCAGCTCGGGCCCGGCGGCGTCCGGGTCCGGCACTCCGCCGTCGCGCCCGTCGACCGGCCACTGTGCGGGCCGGCCGGGGGCCCGCACCGCCGGCACCATCGGCACCTCCCCGGCGTCGGCGTCCAGCAGGTTGCCCTCGTCGTCCCACATCGGCGCGTCCGAGCGGGCCCGGTAGAGCTGGAGGTTGAGGCTGCGGTCCAGGCAGGCGTTGAGGATCCGGAACCGGTACGTCCGGGGCTGCACCTCCAGGTAGGGGTAGGCGATCCCGTTGACCAGCGGGGTGTCACCGAACGCCTCGGGCACCGCGCTGGGGTGCGGCACGCCCGGCGTCAGCGGTGGCTCCTCGGCGGCGGCCACCGGGTCGTGATGCGGGTTCGGCACCGGCCCGGGGTGGCCCGTCCCGGTCCCGTTCGGGTCGGTGGCCGCGCGCGGGTGGCCGTCGAGGTCGGGACCGCCGTCCGTCGCGGTACGCGACCACGGGCCGTAGTCCCAGCGGCCGGTCGGGTTGATCCCGCCGCCGCGGTACGGGTTCTGCCGGGGCTGGTAGACGTGCGGGTGCCAGAGGCTGCCCCGGGAACCCCAGCGGTCCCGGTCCCAGGTCGGATCCTCGCCGGCGAGCTGGGTGTCGTCCGGCACGAAGGTCTTGTCCTGGATCACCAGCGGCAGCTCGTCCTCGGGGAGCACCCCGTCGGCGACGAGCTGTTCCTCGGCCGGGTCGGTGAGCAGACAGAGCGCGAGCTGTCCGGAGTAGACGGTCAGCCGGGCCAGGCCGACGGTGTTGTCGTGGAACCACATCAGCCGGCCGCTCTGCTCGTTCGGGTAGTAGAGCGTGGTGGCGCCGGCCCCGGGCGGCGGCATGTCCGGGACGTGGGTCAGTCCGGTCCCGTTCGGGTACGGGGTGATCTCACCGGCCGGGGTGACCCACTGCCACGGGTTGCCCGCGCTGATCCAGCCGGTCTGCGCGCCGGCGAGGTGCAGCACCGCCCGGTTCTGCGGGTACGGTGCCGGGCCGTCCAGCGGCCCGATGCCGGCCCCCTCGACACTCTCGTCGACCGGCAGGAAGAGCTCGCCGGCCCGGCCGGTGGGGAGCTGGTTGATGAACTTGATCCGGACCGGCCGGCCTCGGCGGGCCCGGATCAGCGGGCCGAGGAACCACGGCCGGCCGGGCGGTGCGACGGTGTTGTGCCCGGCCGGGTCGGTGCCGAGGTTGAGCTGCCGGTAGCCGCGCAGCCGGGTGGCCGGCAGGTCCCGGTGCAGCCGCTGGGCGTACTGCTGCAGCCCGATCTCGTAGTAGTCGCAGCCCGGGTAGCTGATGGTGTCGGGCACCGCCACGGGCAGGTACCCGCCCAGCTCGGTGCGGCCGAGCGGCCCCGGGCGCGGCAGCGCGTCGACGAACTTGCGCA
The DNA here is from genome assembly GCF_044456245.1 of Micromonospora sp. NPDC051006. Lineage (NCBI taxonomy): Bacteria > Bacillati > Actinomycetota > Actinomycetes > Micromonosporales > Micromonosporaceae > Micromonospora > Micromonospora sp. NPDC051006. The sequence goes on along the minus strand of NZ_JBITFP010000032.1, from coordinate 44,085 downwards.
GCCCGGTGCCGGCCAGCACCCGGTCGTCGGCGTCGCAGACCGGCCGCGGGCTGTGAGCGAAGTTCGGCACCGGGCCGAAGCACCGCGGCACGGCGGCGGGGTCCAGGCTCGCCGGTGCCGGGGCGGCAGCGTCCTCGGCGGTCCGGGCGGCCGGTACGGGTGCCGCCGCCCGGTCGGCCTCGACGGTGTGGCCGTTGGCGCCGCGCGCCGCGCGGTCGGTCCAGGTGGCCCGGAGTCTGCGAAACATCGCCATGGCTCTCCCCGGGGTCGGGGCGCGACCGTTGCCACCCCGGCGTGGCGACCCGGTCGGGCCGGCTCTGCTGACGATCGGTGAGCGTCCAAACGCAGCATGCGACGCCGACGGCCCGGTTAGGAATTACCCAATCGTCCGTTTCTGGGCGACGGGTGGGGTGGGTCCGGGCGGTCAGCCGGCCGGGAGTTCCGGCTGGCACCTCGGGCACCAGTAGGTGACCCGTTCACCCAGCTCCTGCTTGCGGATCGCGGTGCCGCAGCGGCGGCACGGCTGGGCGCGTCGGCCGTACACGTAGCTGGTCTGCCCCCGGTGCAGCGAGCCGGTGGTGCTCTGCGTCCAGCGTCCCCGGTTCGCCGCGAGCAGCTTCTGGGCGAGGGCCGCCAGGCCGGGCAGGTCGGGTACCGCGCGCACCGGCGTCCATGGCGAGAGGCCGCGCAGGAAGAGCAGCTCGCACTTGTAGAGGTTGCCGACGCCGGCCAGGTTGCGCTGGTCGAGCAGCGCCTCGCCGATGGTGGCGTCCGGGTCGGCGGCCAGCCGACGGGCCGCCTCGGCCACATCCCAGTCCGGGCCGAGCAGGTCCGGGCCGAGGTGGCCGACCAGGCTCTCCTCCGCCGCGGTGGGCAGCAGCGCCAGCTCGTGCAGGTGATAGCCGACCGCCACCGCCCCGGGGCTGCGCAGCACCACCCGGATCAGGTGCGCCGGCCGGGCGGACCAGCGTTCCCCAGGGGTGTACGCCCGCCAGGCGCCGTCCATCCGCAGGTGCGAGTGCAGCGTCCAGTGCCGGTCCCGCGCCGGCTCGCCGGCGCCGGCTTCGGCCCGGGCGGCGTCGGTGGTTGGGGCGGCGGTGGTCGGGGCGGTGAGCCGGAGCAGCAGGTGCTTGCCGCGGCTGGCCGACTCACGCACGGTCCAGCCGGTCAGGTCCGTGGTGGCCAGCTGCGGGACCCGGAAGTCGCTCGCGGTCAGCGTCGCACCGGCCAGCGCGCGGTGCAGGACGCGGGCGGTGTTCCAGACGGTGTCGCCTTCGGGCATCCTCCCATCCTCTCTCGTCCGAGCCGCATTCGCATGTATCGCTATTTGTACCGCACTTCCGCTTGATCTCCCGATAAGGGGACTATCAGCGAGTTCTGAGGAGAATGCACATGAAAGTAGCTCGTTGTTGCGTCCGTCCCGCCGTCCTCGCCGCCACCCTCGCCCTCGCACTGACCGTCGCGCTGGTGCCCGCCGCCGGCCCGGTACCGGCCGCGCCGACCCGCGGCGCCGCCCTCAACCTCGCTCCCGCCGCCCCGACCGCGGAACGGTGGAGCGTCGACCTCTCGGTCGTCGACGGCGACGACGTCAACGTCCGGCGCACCCCGGCCGGGCTCCGGCTGCGCGACGCCCACCCGAGCCCGGCCCGGGCCGCCCGCAGCCCGCACAGCGCGGCAGCCGAGGGGATCCTGCTCACCGCGCCGCGTCCCCTGTCCCGGCCGGTCACCCAGGTCCGGGCCGAGGTGACCGCGCGGACCGCGCCCGGCGCCACGGTGGAGGCCCAGGTGCGCGGCTGGCGCGCGAGCGGCTGGACCGAGTGGCGCAGCGCCGCCGCCGGCGCGGTCTTCGACCGGCCCGTCACCCGGGTGCAGGCCCGGGTGGTGCTCACCGCCCGCGACGCCCGGGCCGCCGCCACGGTCACCGGGGTCCAGCTCACCGCGGACGCGCGGGCCGCCGTCTCCGCCACCATCCCCGCGCGCACCTACCGGGTGTACGCGACCCGGATCGGGCTGGTCGGTGAGACCACCGCCAACGGGCGGATCGTCCAACCACGGGACCACTTCGTGGCGCTGCCGTCCCGACGCGGGCTCGCGCCGCAGAACAGCGGCGACTACACCGTCCGGGTCTGCACCACCACCGGCAGCCGCTGCGAGTACGCCCCGGTCTGGGACGTCGGGCCGTGGAACACCCGGGACGACTACTGGAACCCGAGCTGGGTCCGGGAGAACTGGAAGGACCTGCCGCAGGGCCGGCCAGAGGCGCAGGCCGCCTACCAGTCCGGCTACAACGGCGGGCGGGACCAGTTCGGCCGTACCGTGCTCAACCCGGCCGGCATCGACCTGGCAGACGGCACCTTCTGGGACGGGCTGCAACTCACCACGAACGCCTGGGTCGACGTGGCCTACCTGTGGACCGGTGGCGGGTCGCGTGGCGTGGTCGGCGACGGGCCACTCAACATCCGTAGCGGTGCGGGCACCGGCTACGCGGTCCGGGGACTGGCCGCCCGCTACGCCAACGTGCCGATCGAGTGCTACGTGACCGGCCAGTCGGTCAGCGGGCCGTACCGCACCACCACCCGGTGGAACCGCCTGGCCAGCGGCCAGTACGTCAGCCACGCGTACATCTCGGCCGTCTACGGCGCCACCGTGCCGCGCTGCTGACCCGGGCTCGACCGCCCGGGCCCGGCGCCCCGGGCGGCTCGGGGGTCAGGGGCGCTCGTCCGGGCGGGCCGGGCGGACCATGTCCTGGTAGCGCGGGTGGCTGGCGCCGTAGACGGCGAAGTTGAGTCGGGCGTGGGTCAGGCTCAGGTCGCCGTTGGGGCCGCCGCGAACCACGTCGGCGTCGGTGTCGGACTGACCGTCGTCGGTCCAGAAGCAGACCGGGCAGGTGCCACCACCGGTCCGGGAGGCGCAGCAGGGACAGGCAACGGGAACCCAGTGCTCACCCACCGGGGCAGCATTCCACAGTTGAGAATCAGTCGCCCACCCGCACTCGACCGTGGATGGTCAGCAGGTCACCGGGCGTCACACCGAGCAGCTCCACCGCCCGACCGCGGTTCACCGCCACGGCCACCCGGCCGGCCGAGTCGGGGTGCACCACCAGGCCGCCCGCAGGCGCGTCGCCGAACGTCCGGCCGCGTACCGCCGGCCAGCCGGGACCGGGTTCCACGGCCGCTCCGGGTGCCCGCGCGGTGACCCGGACCGCCGGTGGCAGCCCGTCCAGCAGATCGGCTGCGGCGGCGAGCTGGACGTTGCCGAAGGTGTCCACGGTCAGCACCTCGGCGGTGAAGCCCCCGGGATGCGCGGTCACCACCGGCGTCGGCAGCCGGACCAGCTCCGTCGGGTCGAGCGCGGGACCGGCCTCGGCCAGCGGCGCGCCGAGCGCGAGCCGCGCCGCGACCGGCGCGAAGACGTCCCGACCGTGGAAGGTGGTGGACACCCGGGGCGCCAGCCAGGCCGGGTCGGTCAGCTCGACCGCGGCGCTCACCCCGCCCAGCGCGTCGGCGGCGTCGAGCAGCAGCCCGTTGTCCGGCCCGACCAGGAACCCGCCGGGGCTGGCCAGGGCGATCCCGCGGCGTGCCGTGCCGACGCCCGGATCGACCACCGCCACGTGCACCCCGACCGGCAGATACGGCACGGTCTGCGCGAGCACCGTCGCGCCGCGCCGCACGTCGGCGGGTGGCACCAGGTGGGTCACGTCGATCACCCGGGCGACCGGCGCGATTCGGGCGATCACCCCGTGGCAGGCGGCCACGAAGCCGTCGGTGAGGCCGTAGTCGGTGGTCAGCGAGATCCAGGGTGCGTCGGGCATGCCGGCAGGCTAACGCCCGCCGCCCGGCCCGCGCGGGTGTGCCTCGAGGGGAGGTCAGGGCGCGGTGCGCAGCTCCAGGATCAGCTCGTCGTGCAGCGGGATGCCGTCCTCGCCGGTCAGCGGGATCTCCGGCTTGAGCCGTCGGGCCCGGTCCACCGCGCCCGGATCCACCCCGACCAGTCGCAGGCCGCGCCGCTGGTAGAAGCGCAGCGCTCGAAGGTTGTCGTTGGAGGTGATCAGCCAGAGCCGGGCCAGCCCCGCCGACCGGGCGGTCTGCGCCGCCGCGGCCAGCAGCGCGGTGCCGACGCCGCCACCGGGCACGCCGGCCACCACACTGACCACCTCCAGCCCGTCGCCGTCGCGGTGGTGGGCGAGGGCGCCGAGCACCGCGCCAGCGGCGTCCACCGCCACCAGCGTCGGCAGCGTACGCAGGTCGTAGCGGGTGTCGTGGGCGATGACGTACGGGCCGCCCCACTCCCGCTCGTGCAGCGCGTCCACCGCGGTCCGCTCGCCCGGCCGCGCCGGTCGTACCGTGATCCCGTCCACGTCACCCTCCCTCGCCGGCACCGGATGGTAGCCGGAGTCGATCGGGGCGGCGCGGGTCTCTCGAGCTGGCGGATATGGGACACGGCGACTGGCCGACCGGCCACTGCCGCCGCCCGTGCCGGTTCGGCAGACTGCCCTGGTGACACATCGGAGCCTGCCCGCCGTCGCGGTACTCGTGATCGCCGCTGCCCTCACCGCCGGCTGCGGTGGCGCCGACGGCGACCGGCCCGCAGCCGCCCCGTCGGCCGCCAGCCCGTCCTCGGTGGCCAGCCCGTCCCCGGCGGTGTCGCCGACCGCCGCCGACCCGTCCGGCGTACCGGCCCCGGCGGTTCCCCCGGCCGGGGACGCCCCGGCCGTGCAGCCGCCCACCGAGCGTCGCCCGGCCAGCCCGCCACCGGTGGTGCTGCCCCGCCGCCCGACCGGGTCGCCGGGAGCCAAGCAGGTGATCGACGCGTTCCGGACCGCCGGCCTGAAGGTGCCCAACCCCCGCGACCGTTCCGTCGACTGTGGACCGGACGGGCTCGGCCTGGGCTGCTCCGAGCTGATCGCCACCGACGCGGTCACGGTCTACGTCTTCCCCGACGAGACCAGCGCCGGCGATCTCGCCGCGACCTGGGGCGGCCAGTCGTACCGCCGGGGTCCGGTGGTGCTCAACTATCTGGAGGCCCGGACGCCGGCCGCCGACCGCCCCCGCTACGAGCGGGTGCTCGCCGGCCTGTAGCGACCCGATCGGCTGGTCAGCCGCGCAGGCGCAGGCCGCGGGGGGTGGCCCGGAAACCGGCTGCGGTCAACGCGTCGCGCAGCGGCGAGGCGTGCACCGCCTCGCCGTCGGCGCGCTCGACCGAGATGGCGCCCAGCGCACCGGAGTGGACCGCGTCGGCGAGCGCCTTGGCGGCCGCGGCGAGCGCCTCGGCGTCGGCGGTGAAGGAGAGCAGCGTGCGGCCGCCCCGCTCCACGTAGAGCGCCAGGTCGCCGCCGACCAGCGCGACCAGGGCTCCCGCCTTGCGGCCGGCCCGGTGCCCGCTGGCCGGCGCGTCGCCGTCACCCGAGTCGACCGCACGCTCCGGCCAGGGCAGGGCGGCGCCGTAGGGATTGGCCGGGTCGGTGGCGGCGAGCACCAGGGGTGCCCCGCCGCGCCCCCGGGCACCGTCGGCCGGCTCGGCCAGGGCCCGGATCCGGTCGACCGCGCCGGGCACGGCGAACTGCGCCGCGCCCAGCCCCTCGACGAAGTAGCCCCGGCGGGCCGCGCCGCGCTCCTCGAGCGCGGAGAGCACCGGGTAGACCGCAGCGAAACCGCCGACCACCTGCTCGGCCACGACCGCGCCCCGGGTGACCACGCCGTGCCGTTCGAGCAGCACGTCGGCCAGGGCGGCGGCCCGTCGGGTCGGGTCGGTGTCGCGTTCGGGCAGCCGTGACCAACGCCCGGCCACCGTGGGCGGGCCGCTGCGGGTGGGCAGCGCCACCCGGCCGGGCCGGCGGTAGCGGGTCCGCGGCGCGGACGGCCGGGACCGGTGCGCCCCACCGGCGCCGAGCACTGCCCGCAGCGGGGCGAGGGTGTCGTTGGTGAGGTGCCCGGCCCAGACCAGGTCCCAGACGACGGCGGTCAGCGCGGCGTCGTCGGTGCAGTTGACCCGATCGGCGAGCGGGCGGAAGAAGAGCGCCTGACCGTCGGCGAGGGCGTCGAGCACCGCCTCGTGCAGCGGGGTGAGGGCCAGTGCCTCGTCCGTCGGCGGGAGCAGCAGCGGCGCCGCGTCGGCGTAGGCGAGGGTGACCCAGCCGTCCCCACCGGAGATCGCGCCGGAGCCGGCCCAGAGCACCTCGCCGCTGGCGCAGAGCTCGTCGAGCTGGGCGGGGGAGTAGTCGGCGACCCGCCCGGGCAGCACCAGGCGCTCCAGCGCCGAGGCCGGCACCGCCGTGCCCTGCAACTGCTCGACCGCCGCGGCCAGCGCCTCCACCCCACGGGCGGACGAGCCGACCTGCTGCCAGCGGGGCAGGAAGGCGGCCAGCGCCCGGGGTGGCACCGGCTCGATCTCGCGGCGCAGCGCGGCCAGCGAACGGCGGCGCAGCAGCCGCAGCACCTCGGCGTCGCACCACTGGCTGCCGGCGGTGTCCGGGGTGAACTCGCCGGAGACCACCCGGCCGGTGGCGGCGAGCCGGCGCAGCGCCTGCTCCACGACGAAGACGCCGAGCCCGAACCGGGCCGCGCAGCTGGCCGCGGCGAACGGGCCGTGCGTGCGGGCGTAGCGGGCGACGAGGTCACCGAGCGGGTCGGCGACCGGCGCGAGATAGGCCTCGGCCACCCCGACCGGCAGCGCCACCCCGAGCGCGTCGCGCAGCCGGGCGGCGTCCTCCACGCCGACCCAGCGCTCCTCGCCGGCGATGCGGACCCGCAGCACCCGCCGGGCCGCCTCGAGCTCGGTGAGCCACCCGACCGGCGCTCCGCGCTCGGCCAGCTCGGCCGTGCTGAGGTCGCCGAGCACCCGCAGCAGCTCGACGACGTCCTCCGCGTCGCGCGGGCGGCGCTGCTCGGTGAGCCAGCGCAGCTGCCGCTCGGTCTCGACGAGCACCGCCGGGTCGAGCAGCTCACGCAGGTCGACCCGGCCGAGCAGCTCACCGAGCAGGGCGGAATCCAGCGCCAGCGCGGCGGCCCGCCGCTCGGCGAGGGGGGCGTCGCCCTCGTAGAGGAACGCCCCGACGTAGCCGAAGAGCAGCGAGCGGGCGAACGGTGAGGGCTGGCTCGTCTCCACCTCGACCAGCCGGACCTTGCGGGCGGCCAGGTCACCCATCAGCTCGGCCAGCGCCGGCTGGTCGAAGACGTCCTGGAGGCACTCCCGGGCGGCTTCCAGGGTGACCGGGAAGTCGGCGTATTCCCGGGCGACGTCGAGCAGCTGGGCGGCGCGCTGGCGCTGCTGCCAGAGCGGCTGCCGGCGGCGCGGGTCGCGGCGGGGCAGCAGGAGGGACCGCGCCGCGCACTCGCGGAACCGCGAGGCGAAGAGCGCGGACGTGCCGACCGACTCCTCGACCAGCTGGGCGATCTCGTCCGGCTCGAAGGCGACCACGTCGGCGCCCGGCGGTTCCTCGGCGGTGTCGGGCAGGCGCACCACGATGCCGTCGTCGGAGGGCATCACCTGCGCGTCCACCCCGTAGCGTTCGGCAAGCCGACGCCCGATGGCGAGCGCCCAGGGCCCGTTGACCTTGGCACCGAGGACGCTGTGCACCGCGAGCCGCCAGTCGCCCAGCTCGTCGCGGAACCGCTCGACCACGATCGTCCGGTCGTCGGGCAGTGAGCGGGTGGCCGTCCGCTGCTCGCGCAGGTAGGCCATCAGGTTGCCGGCCGCCCAGTTGTCGAGCCCACCGGCGCGCAGGGCGGTGATCGCCGCCTCGTCGCTCTGCCGCAGCAGCGCGCGGATCCGGGCGCCGATGGCTCGGCCCAGCTCGACCGGCCGGCCCAGCGAGTCGCCCTTCCAGAAGGGCATCCGGGCCGCCTGCCCCGGGGCGGGCGAGACGAGCACCCGGTCGGGGGTGATCTCCTCGATCCGCCAGGAGGAGGAGCCGAGCAGGAAGACGTCGCCGACCCGCGACTCGTAGACCATCTCCTCGTCGAGTTCACCGACCCGGGCGGCGCGTTCGGCGCCGGCCAGGAAGACGCCGAAGAGGCCTCGGTCGGGGATGGTGCCCCCGCTGGTCACGGCGAGCCGTTGCGCGCCGGGACGGCCGGTGAGCAGGTCGGCGGCCCGGTCCCAGACCAGCCGGGGACGCAGCTCGGCGAAGGCGGTCGACGGGTAGCGGCCGGAGAGCATGTCGAGCACGGCGTGCAGCGCGGAGTCGGGCAGCTCGGCGAAGGGCGCGGCGCGGCGCACCAGCACGGCAAGGTCGCCGACCCGCCACGGCTCCAGCGCGACCATCGCGACGACCTGCTGGGCCAGCACGTCGAGCGGATTACGCGGAAAGTGCAGCTCCTCGATCGCGCCGTCGCTCATCCGCTCGGCGACCACGGCGCAGGAGAGCAGGTCACCGCGGTGCTTGGGGAAGACCACCCCGCGGGAGACCGCGCCGACCTGGTGCCCGGCCCGGCCGACCCGTTGCAGCCCGGCGGCGACGCTGGGCGGCGCCTCGATCTGCACGACCAGGTCGACCGCGCCCATGTCGATGCCCAGCTCCAGGCTGGAGGTGGCGACGACCGCCGGCAGCTGCCCCGACTTGAGCGCCTCTTCGATGTGCTTGCGCTCCTCGCGGGAGACGCTCCCGTGGTGGGCCCGGGCGATCACCGGCGCCGCGCCGCTGGCCGCCCCGGACTGGGCCATCACCTCGGCCGGTGGCCGGACGCCGTCCCCTCCGGCGGGCGGGGCGTCACCGACCTCCTCGGCAGCCAGTTCGTTGAGCCGGGCGCAGAGCCGCTCGGCGCTGCGCCGGGAGTTGGTGAAGACGATGGTGGAGCGGTGTGCCCGGATCAGGGCGAAGACGCGCTCCTCCACCGCGGGCCAGATCGAGGCGCGGCGCGGCCCCGGCCCGCCCAGGTCGTCCTCCGGTGGCTGCTCCTGCTCGTCGAGGCGGGTCATGTCCTCGACCGGGACCTGGACGGCGACCTCGATGGTCTTCGCGCTGGGCGGCTGCACCACGTCGACCGGCCGCGCGCCGCCGAGGAACTGGGCGCAGCCGTCGATCGGCCGGACCGTCGCGGAGAGGCCGATCCGCTGGGCCGGGGCGGGCAGCAGCTCGTCGAGGCGCTCCAGGGAAAGGGCGAGGTGGGCGCCGCGCTTGCTCCCGGCGACCGCGTGCACCTCGTCGACGATGACCGTCTCGACGCCGCGCAGCGAGTCGCGCGCGGCGGAGGTGAGCAGCAGGAAGAGCGACTCGGGCGTGGTGATGAGGATGTCCGGCGGGGTGCGGGCGAAGGCCCGACGTTCGTCGGCCGGGGTGTCGCCGGTGCGCATTCCGACCGTGATCTCGGGTGGGGCGACGCCGAGTCGGGTGGCGGCCTGGCGGATGCCGGCGAGCGGGGCGCGCAGGTTGCGCTCGACGTCGACCGCGAGCGCCTTGAGTGGGCTGACGTAGAGCACCCGGCAGCGGTGCCGGGCCTCGGCCGGGGCGGGCTCGCGGGCCAGCCGGTCCAGCGACCAGAGGAACGCGGCGAGCGTCTTGCCGGAGCCGGTGGGCGCCACCACCAGCGCGCTGTGCCCGGCGGAGACCGAGCGCCAGGCGCCGGCCTGGGCGGCGGTGGGGGCGGCGAAGGCAGCGCGGAACCACTCCCGGGTCGCCGGGCCGAACCCGGCCAGCACGTCGGTGCCCACCGCGTCGGGGCCGCCTGTCTTATCCGCCACCCGTCCATCCTGCCGCGCCGGTGTGACAACCCGGCCCGGCGCGGCGCTGTTTGTGTCCGGCAACGGCGCTTACGAGGCGGATATGACGCTTGATGCGTTAAGTCTCACTTAACTGCTTGCTTGTGATGCACAACATAAAGTAACTTCACTCGGGACAAGAATCGGGGCGGAGGGGATCGGATGCCGGTCGAGCGGCGCAACGTCGAGCCCGGCACCGACGTGCTCATCCGCAAGGTCGACAGCCATCTCGCCGCCGTCCGCGTCGGCCTGCACGGGCCCGAGCTGGAGCTCGCCGAGCGGCTGGCCCGCTGCCTGCGCGAGCTGGTCGTCACCACCGCCCAGGCGAGCGCCGCCGACCGCGGGCAGGTCCGCGCGGCGGTCCACTACTTCGTGCTGCGCCGCGAGAGCCGTGGCCGGCTGCTGTCGGTGCGGTCACTGGCCGCCGCCGAGCGGGTGGTGGACCGGGTCGCCCGCCAGCTCGGCCGGGCCGACCTGCTGGCCGAGTCGCCGCGCCACGACCTGGTGGCCAGCCGGGAGTCGGTCCGCCCCGGAGGCGCCGTCTCCCGCTGACCCCGCCGCCCCGGAGCCCGGCTGCCGCTCCGCCGAACCCTCGCCGTGGGTCGTCGCCCGTCGCCGTCCGCCCGCCGCACTCCCTGACGCCGCCCCTCGATGACGGGTCCGTCGAGACCGGCTATAAGGGTGATTTCCGGAAAAGGTGCCCGAAGGGGAGCGAACTGGCGTCTGATCGCTCCTAGGCGCCGAACGCGCGGGCGGCGTCCGCCACTGCCACCACGACCGGGAGTGCGGGTGCTCGTACTGCTCATCCTCCACCTCGTGGCGGCACTCCTCGCGCCGTTCCTCGTCCGCTGGTGGGGCCCGCGCGCCTGCTACCCGCTGGCCCTGGCGCCGGCCGCCGCCTTCGGGTGGGCGCTGGCCCGCACCCCCGCGGTCCGCGACGGCGCGGCGGTGGTCGAGACCTATCCGTGGATCGGGCAGTTGGGGCTCGACATCGCGCTGCGGCTGAGCACCCTCTCCTGGCTGCTGACCCTGCTGGTCGGCGGCGTCGGCGCGCTGGTGCTGGTCTACTGCGCCCGGTACTTCACCCCGGGCTCGCTCGGCCTGGCCCGCTTCGCCGGCGTGCTCGTCGGGTTCGCCGGGGCGATGCTCTGCCTCGTCCTCGCCGACGACCTGCTGCTGCTCTACGTCGGCTGGGAACTGACCACGATCTTCTCGTACCTGCTGATCGGGCACAGCACCGAGCGGCGGTCCAGCAGGTGGGCCGCCGCCCAGGCGCTCACCGTAACCACACTGGGTGGGCTGGCGATGCTCGTCGGCTTCATCATGATCGGCGAGCACGCCGGCACCTACCGCTGGTCGGAGATCGCCGCCCGGCCGTTGCCCGGCGGCGGTTACCTGGTGGCCGCGGTGCTGCTCGTCCTGGTCGGGGCGCTCTCCAAGTCGGCGGTGCTGCCGTTCAGCTCCTGGCTGCCGGTGGCGATGGCGGCACCCACGCCGGTCAGCGCCTATTTGCACGCGGCGGCGATGGTGAAGGCCGGCGTCTACCTGATCGGACTGCTCGCGCCGATGCTCGCCACGGTCGGGCCGTGGCGACCGGTGGTGGTCGTCGCCGGCCTGGCCAGCATGCTCGCCGGCGGTTGGGCCGCGTTGCGGCAGACCGACCTGAAACTGCTGCTGGCGTACGGCACGGTGAGTCAGCTCGGCCTGCTGGTGGTGCTGATCGGCGCGGGCACCCCGGACGCCGCGCTGGCCGCGGTGGCCATGCTCCTCGCGCACGCCCTGTTCAAGGCGGCGCTGTTCCTGGTGGTCGGGGTGATCGACCACGGCGTGGGCACCCGGGACCTCCGCGAACTCTCCGGGCTGCGGCACGGCGCCGGTCCGCTGGTCGCCGTCGCGGTGCTCGCCGCCGCGTCCATGGCCGGGGTGCCCCCGCTGGTCGGCTTCGTCGCCAAGGAGGCGGCCTTCGCCGCGTTCACCGACCAGCCGGTGATCCTCGCCGGGCTGGTGATCGGCACGGTGCTCACCGTCGCCTACAGCGCGCGCTTCCTCTGGGGCGCGTTCGCCGACCGTGCAGGCGTGGAACCGACCCGGCTCACCCGGATCGCCCCGCCGCTGTTCGTACCGCCGGCCGTGCTCGCCGTGGCCGGGCTGGTGGCCGGTCCGTTCGCCGGCGGGCTGGACGTGCTGCTCCGCCCGTACGCCGAGCTGTTCGGCGCCCTCGACGCGCACCTGGCGCTCTGGCCCGGGCCGACCCCCGCGCTCGGCCTCTCCGGGCTGGTGCTGGTCGCCGGTGGGCTGCTCTTCGCGCTGCGCGGCCCGCTCGCCCCGGTGCTGGCCCGGCTCCGCTCGCCGGTCGGCGGCAACGCCGGGTACGAGTGGGTCATCGGTCGCTTCGACCGGTTGGCCGTGGAGGTCACCGGCGCCACCCAGCGCGGATCCCTGCCGCAGTATCTCGGCATCATCCTGCTGGCGTTGGTGCTGCTGCCCGGCGGGGCGATGCTCGCCGCCCGCCCCTGGCAGGAGCGGATCGCCGCCTGGGACACGCCGCTGCAACCGGTCGTCGCGTTGGTGCTCGCGGTCGCGGCCGTGCTCGCGGTCCGCGCGCGTCGCCGGTTGACCGCGATGCTGCTGGTCGGGGTGACCGGCTACGGCACCGCCATGCTCTTCGTCCTCTACGGCGCGCCCGACCTGGCGTTGACCCAGTTCCTGGTGGAGACGGCGACCATCGCGGTCTTCGTGCTGGGGCTGCGCCGCCTGCCGGAACGGTTCTCGGCCCGCCCGCTGCGCCGGGCCCGGTGGCTGCGCCGGGCGATCGGCGTGGCGGCCGGGCTGGTCACCGCCGGTCTGGCCCTGGTCGCGGCGGGGGCCCGCCAGGCGCCGGCCATCTCCACCGCCTTTCCGGAGCTTGCCTTCGACGAGGGGTACGGCCGCAACGTGGTCAACGTGACCCTGGTGGACATCCGGGCCTGGGACACCATGGGGGAGCTGGCGGTGCTGGTGGTGACCGCGACCGGGGTGGCCAGCCTGATCTTCCAGCGCTCCCGGACCGGGCCGCGCCCGCGCCGGCCCGAGCCGGCCCGCCGGGCGGACCGACCCGGCCGGCCGGTCTGGCTGCGCGGCGGGGCCCGGTTGCACGAGCGGCGACGGTCCATCGTGCTGGAGGTGGTCATCCGGCTGATCTTCCACACCGTGGTGCTCTTCTCCCTGTTCCTGCTCTTCTCCGGACACAACGCTCCGGGCGGGGGCTTCTCCGGTGGGCTGGTGGCGAGTCTCGCGCTGGTCGTGCGCTACCTGGCCGGCGGCCGGTACGAGCTGGCCGAGGCGGCGCCGATCGGGGCCGGCACGGTGCTCGGCGCCGGGTTGGCCGTCTCGATCGGCACCGGCGTGGTCGCCCTGCTCGCCGGCGGGTCGCTGCTGCAGAGCGCGCGGATCGACCTCTACCTCCCGCTGATCGGCGACTTCTACGTGGTCACCTCGCTCTTCTTCGACGTCGGCGTGTACCTGGTGGTGGTCGGGCTGATGCTGGACATCCTGCGCAGCCTGGGCGCCGAGATGGACCAGCACATGGAGGCGGCCGGCACCGGCGCGCGCGGCCTGGCCGTCGAGCCGGGGGAGCAGCGGTCATGACCGCAGGGGGCTCGGGGCCGACGCTGGTGCTGGTGATCGCCGTCGGGGTGCTGGTCGCCAGCGGGGTCACCCTGCTGCTGGAGCGGAGCCTGACCCGGATCCTGCTCGGCGTCATCCTGCTGGGCAACGGGGTCAACCTGCTCATCCTGCTGGGCGGCCGGTCGGGTGGCGCCCCGGTGATCGGCACCGGTCCGGTGGACCGGATGAGCGACCCGTTGGCCCAGGCCATGGTGCTGACCTCGATCGTGATCACCTTCGGGCTGACCGCGTTCCTGCTCGCGGTCAGCTACCGCAGCTGGTATCTGACCGGCGACGACGAGGTGCCGGACGACCTCGAGGACCTGCAGATCATCCGCCGGGCCGAGCGGGACGAGGTGGCCACCACGGACCTCGGCGGGGAGGGCCCGGACGCCGATCCGGAGCAGGTCGACCCCGAGCCGGCGCGGCGCCGGCTGCGGCGCGGGGAGGGCGTCGAATGACCGGGTACCCGCGCCCCGGCCCGAACCGGGTGGCCCGGTGAACCGGCTGGTGCCGCTGCCGGTGGTGGTGCCGCTGCTCGGCGCCGCGCTCACCCTGTTGCTGGCCAACCGGCCCCGGCTGCAGCGGAGCGTCAGCGTGGTCGGGCTGACCACCACGCTGGCGGTCGCCGTGGCGTTGCTGCTGCAGGCGTACCGGCACGGGCCGGTGGTGCTGGCGATCGGGGGTTGGCCGGCGCCGGTCGGCATCGTGCTGGTCGCCGACCAGCTCGCCGCGCTGATGGTGGTGGTCTCCTCGGCGGTCACCCTCTGCGTGCTGCTCTACTCGATCGGCCAGGGACAGGGGGAGACCGGCGAGACCGCCCCGGTGACCATCTACCACCCGACCTATCTGGTGCTGACCGCCGGTGTGACCAACGCCTTCCTCGCCGGTGACCTGTTCAACCTCTTCGTCGGCTTCGAGATCCTGTTGGCCGCGAGCTTCGTGCTGATCACCCTGGGCGGCACCGAGACCCGGATCCGGACCGGATCGACGTACGTGGTGGTGAGCATCCTGTCGTCGATGGTCTTCCTGGCCGCGGTGGGGCTCGTCTACGCGGCCACCGGCACGCTCAACATGGCTCAGCTCGCCCAGCGCCTGGACGCGCTACCCGACGGCGTACGGCTGGCGTTGCAGTTGATGCTGTTGCTCGCCTTCGGGGTGAAGGCCGCGGTCTTCCCCCTCTCAGCCTGGCTGCCGGACAGCTACCCGACCGCGCCGGCCCCGGTCACCGCGGTCTTCGCCGGCCTGCTCACCAAGGTCGGCGTCTACGCGATCATCCGGACCGAGACGCTGCTCTTCCCGGGCGGGCAGGTCGACGAGCTGCTGATGGTGGTGGCCGGACTCACCATGCTGGTCGGCATCCTCGGCGCGGTCGCGCAGTCGGACATGAAGCGACTCTTCTCGTTCACCCTGGTCAGCCACATCGGCTACATGATCTTCGGGGTGGCGTTGAGCACCGTGGCCGGGCTCTCCGGCGCGATCTTCTACGTGGTGCACCACATCACCATCCAGACCACCCTCTTCCTGGTGGCCGGCCTGGTCGAGGAGCGGGCCGGCAGCACCGACCTGCGCCGGCTCGGCGGGCTGGCCCGGGTGACACCGCTGGTCGCCGTGCTCTTCTTCGTACCGGCGATGAATCTCGCCGGGGTGCCGCCGTTCTCCGGCTTCCTCGGCAAGCTGGGGCTGCTCCAGGCCGGCGTGGCGGCCGGTGGACCGCTGCCCTGGGCGCTGGTCGCGGCCGGCGCGGTGACCAGCCTGCTCACCCTTTACGTGGCCTCCCGGGTGTGGAACATCGCGTTCTGGCGGGCGCCGCGGCTGGCCGAGGCCGGCGCCACCCGGCTGCCCGGGCTGATGATCGGGGCCACCGTCGCCCTGGTCGCGTTCGGGCTGGCGCTGACCGTGATCGCCGGTCCGCTCTTCGACGTCACCGCCGACGCCGCCACCGACCTGCGGGACCGGACCCCGTACCTGCGGGCCGTCCTGCCCGGTGGTCCGCCGTGACCCGGCCGGAGCGCAGCCGGATGGGGCGCTGGCGCGACCAGGCGCTGGCGCTCGGCTGGCTGGTGCTGATCTGGAACCTGCTCTGGGGCGATTTCACCTGGGGCAACCTTGCGGGCGGGTTGCTGGTCGGCGGTGCGGTGCTGGTCTTCTTCCCGCTGCCGCCGGTCACGTTCGGCGGCCGGCTGCGCCCCCGGGCGCTGCTGGTGTTCGCCGTGCGCTTCGTCACCGAGCTGGTGGCGGCGAGCGCGCACGTCGCCCGGATCGCGGTGCAGCCCGGCTGCCGGCCGCGCGGGGCGATCATCGCGGTCCGGCTGCGGGTGCGCACCGACCTGAACCTGGCGCTCACCGCCGAGGCGATCTCGCTGGTCCCGGGCACGCTCATCCTCGAGGTGGACCGGGACACCGGAACGCTCTACATGCACGTGCTCGACGTCCGCGGGCCGGCGGACCTGGTCGAGAACCGGGCCCGGGTGCTGGAGGTCGAACGGCGGATCGTCCGGGCGCTCGGCTCGGCCGCCGAGGTACGCCGGGTGGAGGCCGACCCTGCCGAGAAGGAGAACCATCCGTGATCACGTTCCTCGCCGTCGTCCTCACCGTGCTGTTCTCGGTGACCGCGCTGCTCGCGCTGGTCCGGCTCTACCGGGGGCCCTCGCTGCTGGACCGGGTGGTCGCCGCCGACATGCTGCTCGCCACCATGGTCGGCGCGGTGGGCGCCGAGGCGGCGGTCAACCGGCACGCCACCACGCTGCCGGTGCTGGTGGTGCTCTCCCTGCTGGGGTTCGTCGGTTCGGTCTCGCTGGTCCGGTTCGCCGTACGGGAGGAAACCTGATGCTCGCCACCATCGCCGACTGGCTCGGCGCCGTCTTCCTGGTCGCCGGCGGGCTGCTCGCGCTCGCCGCCGGGATCGGGGTGCTGCGCTTCCCGGACGTGCTGGACCGGATGCACGCCGCCACCAAGCCGCAGGTGCTCGGGGTGCTGCTCCTGCTGGCCGGGGTCGCGCTGCGGCTGCGTACCGTCGCCGACCTCGGCATGGTGCTGCTGGTCGCGGTCTTCCAACTGGCCACCGCCCCGGTGGCCGCTCAGATGATCGGCCGGGCCGCGTACCGTTCCGGCCGGGTGAACCGGGAGTTGCTCGACGTCGACGAGTTGGCCGACCGTTGACCGCGCCCCGACGGGGTGAACCGGACAACCGGCGCCTTCGGCCCACCCCCAGCGGACGTACAGCGGACGCCGATAAAATGGCGGCATGATCGACTCTTCTGCCCAGGAGGGCAGCAGTAGCCAGCCGGGTCGTGCCCGGCATCCGATGGCCCCGACGTCGTCGCGGGGAGCCCTGAGCCTCCCGTGTTGATCGTCCTAGGCCTAGTCCTGATCATCCTTCTCACCGCCGCCACCGGCTACTTCGTGGCCCAGGAGTTCGGCTACGTGGCCGTCGACCGGGGCAAGCTCCGGCAACTCGCCGACGACGGTGACCAACCCGCCGCCCGCGCGCTCGAAGTGACCGGTCGGCTCTCCTTCATGCTCTCCGGTGCGCAGCTCGGCATCACCGTCACCGCCCTGCTGGTCGGTTACGCCGCCGAGCCGTACCTCGGCGCCGGCCTCGCCGACCTGCTCGGGGTGGCCGGGATCGCCGAGTCACTCAGCCTGCCGCTCTCGGTGGTGCTGGCCCTGGTCATCGCGACCGTGGTGCAGATGGTCCTCGGTGAGCTGGCCCCGAAGAACCTCGCCATCGCCCGCGCCGTCCCGGTTGCCCGGGCGCTGTCCCGCTCGACCCTGATGTACCTGAAGGTGGCCGGTCCCGTGGTCCGGCTCTTCGACCGTTCCGCGGTGCGGCTGCTGCGCCGGGTCGGCATCGAGCCGATCGAGGAGCTGCCCAGCGGCGCCACCCCGGAGGACCTGGAGCAGATCATCGCCGAGTCCCGCCAGGAGGGGCACCTGGACGCGGAGATGTCCACCCTGCTCGACCGGGGGCTGGACTTCCGCGAGCTGACCGCCGGCGAGGCCATGGTGCCCCGGGTCGACGTGCACACGGTGCGCGCCCACGAGCCGGTCAGCCGGGTGGTCGAGCTGTTGGACACCGGCCACTCCCGCTTTCCGGTGCGCGGCGCGGAGGGCGTCGACGACCTGGTCGGCGTGGTCGGCATCGCCGACGTGCTCGGTGTGCCCCCGCAGCAGCGCGCCACCACACCGGTGAGCGCGGTGGCCGTCCCGCCGCTGCTGGTGCCCGAGACGCTGCCGCTGCCGACCGTGCTCGACCGGCTCCGCTCGGGTCACCGGCAGCTGGCCTGCGTGGTCGACGAGTACGGCGGCTTCGCCGGGGTGATCTCCCTGGAGGACATCGCCGAGGAGCTGGTCGGCCCGATCCGGGACGAGGACGACCCGCCCGAGCGGGCCCCGGCCCGGCAGGACGACGGCTCCTGGGTGGTGCCGGCGCGCTGGCGGATCGACGAGGTCGCCGACAGCACCGGCATCACGCTGCCCGAGGCCCCGGAGTACGACACCCTCTCCGGCCTGGTTATGCGGGAGCTGGGCCGGGTGCCCGAGGTCGGCGACCGGCTGGAGATCAGCCTGCTGGCCGACGGCGAGGACGGCGAGGTCGACCGGCGTGCCCTGGTCGAGGTGCTTGCCGTCGACCGGCACGTGGCCGACTCCGTCCGGCTCCGGGTCACCGAACCCGGCTCCCCCCGCCACGAGGTGTCCGCGTGAGCGCGAGGAGTGAGCCTGCGAGCCCCGCAGTCGCGAACGAAGGGCGGGCCCGATGAGCCCCGGGATCGCGCTGCTCACCTCGGTGGTGCTGCTGGCGCTGAACGGTTTCTTCGTGGCCGCCGAGTTCGCCCTGGTGGCGAGCAAGCGGTACCGGCTGGAGCAGGCCGCGGCGGGCGGCGGGCGCGCGGCCCGGGCCGCGCTGGACGGCGTACGCGAGCTGTCGCTGATGCTCGCCGGCGCGCAGCTGGGCATCACCCTGTGCACGCTGGGCCTCGGTGCGCTCGCCGAGCCGGCCATCGAGCACCTGCTCAGCCCGGCGCTGCACGCGGTGGGGCTGCCCGACGCGGCGAGCCACGCGGTGGCGCTGGTGTTCGCGCTGGGCCTGGTCACCTTCCTGCACCTGGTGGTCGGGGAGATGGCGCCGAAGTCGTGGGCGATCACCGACGCGGAGCGCTCGGCCACGCTGCTGGCCCTGCCGTTCCGCGCCTTCGCCCGGGTCGCCCGGCCGGTGCTGTCCGCGCTCAACGCGGTGGCCAACGCGATCCTGCGGCTGGTCCGGGTGAACCCGCAGGACCAGCTGGCTCAGGTGCACGGCCCGGACGAGCTGCGCATTCTGCTGGAGCAGTCCCGCGAGCACGGGTTGCTCGGCGCCGAGCAGCACCAGCTGCTGACCAGCATGCTGGAGTTGCAGGGCACCACGGTGGCCCAGGTGATGGAGCCGTTCGCCACCATGGTGACGGTCCGCCGGGACGAGTCCGCCGAGCGGATCGAGCAGGTCAGCCGGGAGAGTGGCAGGTCCCGGCTGGCGGTGCTGGACGCCGCCGGCGACGTCTGCGGGCTGGTGCACGTCCGGGAGGCGGTGCGGGCGGTCACGACCGGCCATTCGGCGACCGCCGGTGAACTGATGAGCAGCGCCTTCACCCTGCCGGCCGCGGCGTCGGTGACCGAGGCGGTGGCCGCGATGCGGTCCCGTCAGTCCCAGCTCGCGTTGGTGCGTAACGGCGGCGGGCCGGCCCGGCCGATCGGTTTCGTGGCGTTGGAGGACCTGCTGGAGGAGGTCATCGGCGAGTTCGACGACGAGACCGACACGGTGCCGCGGGGCCGCCGGCTGAGGTGAGACGGCTGCGGGACCAAGCCGCACGACTCGTATGAGTACGCGCAGCGGACCTCGACCGTTGGTCGGGGTCCGCTGGGAGTCGGACGGCTGAACAACCTGACGGTCGAGGCGGATTCTGCTTCCTGGCGACGCCCGCCGGAGTGAGGCCCGCTTATGCCACCTTCAGCCGAGCCGGTCCGCTTGTCCGCGTAGCTGACGACCTGGCCGCCCATTTCAGCAGGCACGAGCGAACCAGCAGGATCAGCAGAAGTGCGCCTGCGGTTGTGTGCCCGCCATCGAAAAGGGAAGGAACGAAAATGGCCAACTTGTTCGACGCCCGATCCACCGCCGCCGAGGTTGTTTCCGCGGTGGACCTGTCCGGCCGCCGGGCCGTCGTCACCGGGGCAGCCTCCGGCATCGGGGTGGAGACCGCGCGGGCGCTCGTCCGCGTAGGCGCCGAGGTCACCCTCGCGGTCCGCGATGTCGAGGCGGGTCGGCGGGTCGCAGACGACATCACCGCCGGCACCGGCGTCGGCCGAGCTCTGGTCGCTCCGCTCGACCTCGCGGACCTGGACTCGGTGCGGGCGTTCGTCGAGGGCTGGCAGGGACCGTTGCACATCCTGATCAACAATGCGGGCGTGATGGCGCCCCCGCTGACCCGCACTCGCCAGGGCTGGGAACTCCAGTTCGCCACCAACTACCTCGGGCACTTCGCACTCGCCACCGGTCTGCACGACGCGCTCGCGGCGGCAGGCGACGCCCGCGTGGTCTCGCTCAGCTCCCGTGGGCACCTGACCGCCTCGGTCGATTTCGACGACATCAACTTCGAGCGGCGCCCGTACGACCCTTGGGTGGCGTACGGGCAGTCGAAGACGGCCAACGTGCTCTTCGCCGTCGAGGCTGACCGACGCTGGTCGGATGAAGGAATCAGGGTCAACGCCGTGCACCCGGGTGCCATCCTCGATTCGAACCTGACGCGCTACATGAGCCCGGAGGAGATCGAGACCGCGGCGTCGTCGGGCGAGGTGTTCAAGTCGCCGGAGCAGGGCGCAGCCACGAGCGTCCTCGTCGCGACCTCGTCAGGACTCGCCGGTGTCGGCGGACGCTACTTCGAGGACTGCAACGAGGCAGGACTCAACCAGCCCGGCACGAATCGCGGAGTGGCTGCGTACGCGCTTGACCCGGAGGCGGCGAAGCAACTCTGGCAGGTGTCACTGGACATGCTCAGCAAGGCGTAGTCGCGTCACGGGCGAGCTGGCTGCGGGTCCGAAGGTGGTGACCCGGGTCGGCTGCCGTGGACCGGATGCTTCCGACGAAGCCGGGGTGACCCCGGGGCGGGGTCCGCCACAGTGCGGGTGGGTGCGTGCGCGGGAGGAGGAAGTCCGGTGCGGTACACGGGGGTGTCACCGGAGTCGGGCCGCACCGGCCTGTCGGTGCGGACCGCCCTGACCAACCCGAGCACCCGACCGGGGCTGCGCCTACCCGGTCGGGTCACGGTCATCGCCGGCGCGCGCGACGTGTCGGTGCGGCATGTCCGGCTCGGCCTGGTCACCACGGCCGAGCCGGACGACCCGTCCGCGCCGCGCCGCCTGGTGCAGTTCCACCAGGCGGAGCTGATCGGGGGGTTCGTGCTGCCCGCCGGCCGGGGCCGGACCATCCCGTTCCAGTTCCCGATGCCGTGGGAGACCCCGGTGAACATCTTCGGCGGGGCGCCGCTGCTGAGCCTGCGGATGGGGCTGCGTACCGAGGTGGCCGTCGAGCCGGAGCTGGACCAGGGCGCGATGGTGCCGGTCTTCGTGCACCCGCTGCCCACCCAGGCGCACGTGCTGGCGGCGCTGGACACCCTCGGCTTCACCCTGCGCCAGGCCGGGCTGGTCGACGCCCAACTGCCCGGGGTGGCGCAGGCCCTGCCGCTGCACCAGCGGGTCGGCTTCTGGGCGGCGCCGCTCTACGCCGGCCCGATCACCGAGCTGGAGGTCGTCTTCGTGGCCAACTCGGCCGGCCTTGAGGTGATCCTCTGGATGGACCGCCGACTGGCCCTGGCCGGGATCACCCACCAGAGCATCAGCCGGTTCCGGATCTGGCACGCCGACGCCGACCGGCGGGACTGGGTGTCCACGGTGGACGGCTGGCTGCGGATGGCGATCAACCGGCACGCGGCGGCGGCCGCGCACGCCGACTGGTCCGCGCAGATCAAGGAGTCGGCGCACGTCAGCCGGCCACCGGACGAGCCGGTGCCGCCCGGATACGGCCTCGGTGGCACGGCGGGCGGCGCCGGCATCGGCGGTGGCGGTGGCGGTGGCGACGGCACCTGACCCGCCGGTGGCGGTGGCGACGGCACCTGACCCGCCGGCGGCGGGGGTGGCTGGTCGGCCCGCGGCCTAGATGCTGGCGGTGGCGAGTTTGATGCTGAAGCCGAGGAAGAGGGCGGCCACGCCGGTGGTCGCGCCGACCGCGAGCCGGCGGCGCTGGCGGAACTGCGCGGCCAGGAAGGTGCCCGCGAAGATCAGCATGGTCAGGTAGAGCGCGCTGGTCACCTGCGCGATCAGCCCGAGCAGCACGAACGACAGCGCCGGCCAGGCGTAGCCCGGGTCGACGAACTGGATGAAGAACGAGATGAAGAAGAGGATCGCCTTCGGGTTGAGCAGGCTGATCACCAGCGCCTTGCGGAACGGGCTGCGCATCGCCGCCGGCTCCGCCGCGTCGATCAGCCGCGGCGTGCTCGGGTCGTTGCGGTCGCGCCAGCGCCGCCACGCGCCGCGCAGCATGGTCAACCCCACGTAGCCGAGGTACGCCGCGCCGGCGTACTTGACCACCAGGAAGAGCGGCGGGTACACCTGCAGCAGCGAGGCCACCCCGGCGGCCGAGAGGACCATCAGCACCCCGTCGCCGAGGAAGACGCCGCCCGCGGCCCGGTAGCCGGCCCCCACCCCCCGCTTGGCGGCGGTGGAGAGCACGAAGAGGGAGTTGGGCCCGGGCAACAGGATGATCGCCACGGTGCCCAGCACGTACGTTCCGAGGTCGGTGATGCCCAGCACGCCCGCCATCATCACGCCACCGGTGCCGTCCGACGAAGCCTTTCCCGCAGCGCGAGCTGTGCGTTCGGCCACTCGTCGACGGTCATCGCGTACTGGACGGTGTCCCGCCACGACCCGTCGGCGCGTTGCCGGTGCATCCGCAGCACGCCCTCGCGGGTCGCGCCGAGCCGTTCGATGGCCCGCTGCGAGCGCTCGTTGCGGATGTCGGTGTGCCAGACGACCCGCAGCGCGCCGAGTTCGTCGAAGGCCCGGGTGAGCAGCAGCAGCTTCGCCTCGGTGTTGATCCCGGTACGCCACCAGGGCCGGCCCAGGAAGGTGTAGCCGATCGCGACCGCCCGCCGCTGCGGATCCACCTCGTAGTAGGAGGTGGTACCGACCACGGCGCCGGTCACCGCGCAGCGCTGAACCCAGGGCACCCGCTCGCCCCGGTGCTGCGCGGCCAGCGCGGTGGCGACCACCTCGGCGGTCCCGGCCGCGTCGGCGGGCAGCGCCGTGCCGAGGTGCCGCCAGACCTCCTCCTCGGCGGTGGCGGCGTGCAGCTCGTCGGCGTGCGCGAGGTCGAGCGGCTCCAGCACGACGTGTTCGCCGCGCATCGTCGCCGGCTCGTGCCACGGCGACCGGGCCGCCCGCAGATAGGCGGGGACCGGCGCGGTCACGCCGGCGTCGGGCTCCGGTGGGCCGCTGGTCAGCCGCAACGGCACCACGCCGGCCCAGTGCGGCAGGCCGAGGTCGGCCGGGTCTTCACCGACCCCACCGGTGCGGGTCCGCAGCGAGACCTCGTGCAGCGGCAGCGCCAGCAGGGCGGTCTCGGCCAGCTCCCGGCGGTTCGGCGGCCGGCTCTCCGCGGCGCGTCCGGCGCCGACCTTCTCCACCAGGGCGGTCATCGCGTCGGCCTTCTCCTGCTCGTCGGTGACCAGGTGGGCGGTCCCGTGCGCGATCACCGACCGGTAGTTGGCGCTGTGGTGGAACTGCGAACGGGCGTAGACCAGCCCGTCGAGCAGGGTGACGGCCACGCAGACCGACAGCCCGTCGCCCCGGGCGGCGAGCAGCGGCCGACTGCCGGTCGAGCCGTGCAGGTAGAGGGTGTCGCCGATCCGGACGTGCAGGGTGGGCAGCACCCGTGGCTCGCCGTCGACGGTGAACGCGAGCGCGCAGTGGTACGCCTCGTCCAGCACCTCGTGGGCGGCGGCCCGGTCGTAGCTCATCCGGTCCCGGGAGCGGCTCGCCGTCGTTCGCGGCGTCCGGGGATAGGTGCTCCGGTCGACTGGGTGCATCGGTCCACCTTTGTTCTAGTACAATCTCTTATTTGTGTCAGCACGCTATCAGGTCACCGGGACCACGGCAGTCGAGATTTCGGCCAGCATCGAGTCGGGCATCCGCACCGCCGCCCTGCCGCCGGGGTCGGCGCTGCCGCCCGTCCGGGCGCTCGCGACCGAGCTGGCGGTCAGCCCGGCCACGGTCGCCCGCGCCTACCAGGAGCTGCGCCAGCGCGGGCTGGTCGCCACCGCCGGCCGGCACGGCACCCGGGTCCGGTCCCGGCCGCCGGTCGCCGCCCCCCGCGCGGCGCTGGCCCCGCCGCGGGCCCCCGGCCTGCGCGACCTCGCCGCCGGTGAACCGGATCCGGGCCTGCTGCCGCCGCTCGGCCCACACCTGGCCGCCCTCGCCGCCGACGCCGGCCCGCCGGTCAGCTACTCCGGTGCCGGCGTGCTGCCCGAGCTGGCCGAGGCCGCCCGGGCGCGGCTCGCCGCCGACGGCGTACCCGCCGGGGAGTTGACCCTCACCGGCGGCGCGCTCGACGGCATCGAGCGGCTGCTCGGCGCGCACCTGCGCCCCGGTGACGCGGTGGCGGTGGAGGACCCGGGCTGGGCCAACCTCCTCGACCTCGTCGCCGCGCTCGGGCTGCGCCCGATCGGCGTACCGGTCGACGACGAGGGGCCGGTGGTGGCCGGGGTGGCGGCGGCGCTCGCCGCCGGGGCGCGGGCGCTGATCGTGACCAGCCGGGCGCAGAACCCGACCGGAGCCGCCGTCTCGGCGGCCCGCGCGGCGGCACTGCGCGAACTCCTCGCCGACCGGCCGGACCTGCTGCTGATCGAGGACGACCACGCCGCCGAGCTGGCCCGGGTGCCGCTGCACCCGCTGGCCGGGGCCACCCCGAGCTGGGCCTTCCTCCGCTCGGCGAGCAAACCCTTCGGCCCCGACCTGCGGCTGGCGGTGCTGGTCGGCGACGAGACCACGGTCGCCCGGGTGGCCGGCCGGACCCGGGTCGGCGCCGGCTGGGTCTCCACCGTCCTGCAACGGCTCCTGCTCGCGCTCTGGCGCGACCCGGCCGTCGCCGAGCTGGTCGAGCGGGCGGCCGACAGCTACGACCGGCGCCGCGACGCGCTGCTCGTCGCGCTGGCCGAGCGCGGGCTCTCCGGGCAGGGCCGCAGCGGCATCAACGTCTGGTTGCCCGTCCCGGACGAGACCAGCGCGGTGACCGCGCTGCGCGACGGCGGCTGGTCGGTCGCGCCCGGCGCGCTCTACCGGATCGCCGGGCCGCCCGGCCTGCGGATCACGGTCAGTTCGCTGGCCGACGCCGACATCGGGCCGCTCGCCGACGCGGTGGCCCGCGCCGTCCGGCCGCCGCGGCCGACCGGGTTCACCGCCTGAGCCGCGCCCACCGGGCCGGCGCGACCGGTTGCCCGGGGCGGTCCGGGCGTGGCGGCCGTGCGGGTGGGTAAGCGCGGCGCCGGAGGTGAGCCAGTATGGCTTCGACCGGCACGAAGAGGGGCATCTGGATCGCGATCGCGGTGGCCGTGATCGTGATCATCATCGTGGTGATCGCGCTGATGTCCGGCGGTGGTGGCGGTGGCGGCGGCGGGTACTGACGCGCGGCGGCAGCCGCGGTCCGCCACGGCCGGGCAGCGCTCCGGCCATGGCTGCGTGCCCGGCGACGCCGCCGGAAGAGGTATATAAAGTCGGCATGGCCGAGCAGACCGAGACCGCCCCCGGCGCCCAGCGGTTCATCCCGCCCGGTGCGGACACCCTCGACGAGTTGCGGGCCGCGGCCGGTGGCTGCCGGGGCTGCGAGCTCTACCGGGACGCGTCGCAGACCGTCTTCGGCCGGGGTGACGAGCGCGCCCGGGTGGTCTTCGTCGGTGAGCAGCCCGGCGACATGGAGGACCAGAAGGGACTGCCCTTCGTCGGGCCCGCCGGCCGGCTGCTGCGTCGGGCGGTCGACGACGCCGGCCTGGATCCGGGGCACATCTATCTGACCAACGCCGTGAAGCACTTCCGCTTCGAGCTGCGCGGAAAGCGGCGCATCCACCAGACCCCGGACCGGGTGCACATCACCGCCTGCCGGCCCTGGCTGGTCGCGGAGTTCGCCCGGCTGCACCCCGAGATCGTCGTGGTGCTCGGGGCCACCGCCGCCAAGGCGCTGCTCGGGCCGAACTTCCGGGTCACCCGACAGCGCGGTGAACTGCTGCCCTGGCCGGCGTCGGCCCAGCACCCGGAGGACTTCCAGCGGGTGCCGGTGGACAGCGCCGGAAAGGTGGCCGACACCCCGCCGGCCCAGCTGCTCGCCACCATCCACCCGTCGGCGGTGCTGCGCGCCGACGACCAGGACAAGGCGTACGAGGGACTGGTCGCCGACCTCACCGTCGCCGCCAGCGCGCTCGCCTGACAGCCGCCGGCGCTCAGCCGCCCGTCGTGATCTTGCCGAACACGTCGTAGGCGGCGCCCACGCCACCGGCGGCCCCCTTTCCCGTCGTCCGGGTGGGATCGGCCGACAGCGAAACCGACTGCCGCCGGCCGGCCCCGGTGCGCAAGGATGGGAGCGCTCGACACCCCTTACCGGCGAGGAGTTCGCATGGCCACCGACCTCACCGCGCCGGCCCCGGTCCGCCCGGACGTCGCGCCGATCCAGCGGCGTACCCTCCGGCTGCTCTTCGCCACCCAGATCATCGGCGGCGTCGGGGTCACCATCGGCATCGCGGTGGGCGCGCTGCTCGCGGAGCGGATCGCCGGCACGGCGGCGGCCGGCCTCGCGCAGAGCTGCGGCGTGGTCGGTGGGGCACTGCTCGCCGTCCCGGTCACCCGGATCATGACCGGGCACGGCCGGCGACCCGGCCTGGTGGTCGCCTACCTCGTCGGCGCGGCCGGCGGCGTGCTGGTGGTGCTGGCCGCGGCCACCGGCTGGGTGCCGCTGCTCTTCCTCGGCATGCTGCTCTTCGGCGGTGGCAGCGCGGCCAACCTGCAGGCCCGCTACACCGCGGTCGACCTCGCCGAACCGGCGCGCCGGGGCCGGCAGCTCTCCCTGATCGTCTGGGCCACCACCATCGGCGCGGTGGCCGCGCCGAACTTCGCCGCGCTCGCCGACCACACCACCGGGGGTTGGGGACTGCCGCCGCTGGCCGGCCCGTTCGCGTTCAGCGCGGCCGCGTTCGTGCTCGCCGCCGGCGTACTGCTGGTGTTGCTGCGGCCCGATCCGCTGCTCACCGCGCGCCGGCTGGCGGCGGCCGACGCCCCGGCCGGCCCGGTCGCCGCACCGGTCGCGACCGCCCGGCGCGTCGCCGGCATGCGGGCGGCCTGGTCGGCGGTACGCGGCCGGCCGGCCGCCCGGCTGGGCATCGCCGCGGTCGCGGTGGGCCACCTGGTGATGGTCGCGGTGATGTCGATGACCCCGGTACGGCTCGGCGAGTCGCACTCCGACGCCGACGTGCTGCGGGTGGTCGGCATCGTGCTGAGCCTGCACATCGCCGGGATGTACGCGTTCGCCCCGCTGGTCGGCTGGTTGACCGACCGGCTGGGGCGGCGGCCGGTGATCCTCGGCGGCGTGGGGCTGCTGCTGGCCGCGTGCGCGGTCGCCGGCACCGCCGGGCACCACACGCCCCGGCTCTCCGTCGGCCTGCTCCTGCTCGGTCTGGGCTGGTCGGGGACCATGGTGGCCGGTTCCACGCTGCTCTCGGAGTCGGTGCCGACCGGCATCCGGCCGAGTGTGCAGGGGCTCTCCGACCTGACCATGGGGTTGGCCGGCGCGGGAGCCGCCGCGCTCAGCGGGTTTGTCATGCGGATGGCCGGTTATCCGGTCCTCGCCCTGCTCGCGGCGGTCGCGGCCGTGCCCCTGGTGGCGCTAGCGTTGCGGCCGGTGCCGACCGGGGCACCGGACGAGGAGGGCTGATCACGTGCGGCTGACCGACTTCTGGGCGCGGCTGGAGGAGGCGTTCGGCCCCGGCTACGCGGCCAGCATCGCCCGCGACCAGGTGCTGGCCCAGCTCGACGGACGGACGATCGAGCAGGCGCTGGCCTCGGGGGAGCAGACGCACCTGGTGTGGCGGGCGGTCTGCGCCGCGTACCCCGACCGAGTGCCCGCGCGACTACGCTGAGCAGCGATTTCCGCCGCTCCGCGTGTCGCTTGCCGAGTCGTACACCTGTTCGGCTATTGTCCACAGCGGGGTGCTCGTCCACAGCTCGCGGCCCGTCGGCTGGTTTTCTGTCGGACCCAGCGCCTAGCGTGTCCGCGTGACGCGAAGCTCAGCAAAGACGCCGGCGAAGGCAGGGGTGGCAACCATGGCAGCAGGGCCTGACCGGGAGAAGGCACTAGACCTTGCTCTCGCTCAGATCGACAAGCAGTTCGGCAAGGGCTCGGTGATGCGGCTGGGGGAGCGGCCGGTCATCCAGACCGCGGTGATCCCGACCGGTTCCATCGCGCTCGATGTCGCGCTCGGCGTGGGCGGTCTGCCGCGCGGCCGGGTGGTCGAGGTCTACGGCCCCGAGTCCAGCGGTAAGACGACGGTGGCGCTGCACGCGGTGGCCAACGCCCAGCGGGCCGGCGGCATCGCGGCCTTCATCGACGCCGAGCACGCGCTCGACCCGGAGTACGCGAAGGCCCTCGGCGTCGACACCGACGCGATGCTCGTCTCCCAGCCGGACACCGGCGAGCAGGCGCTCGAGATCGCCGACATGCTGATCCGCTCCGGCGCGCTCGACATCATCGTCATCGACTCGGTGGCGGCCCTGGTGCCGCGTGCCGAGATCGAGGGCGAGATGGGCGACAGCCACGTGGGCCTCCAGGCCCGGCTGATGAGCCAGGCGCTGCGGAAGATCACCGGTGTGCTCAGCAACACCGGCACCACGGCGATCTTCATCAACCAGCTCCGCGAGAAGATCGGCGTGATGTTCGGCAGCCCGGAGACCACCACCGGTGGTCGGGCGCTGAAGTTCTACGCCTCGGTCCGGCTCGACGTGCGGCGCATCGAGAGCCTCAAGGACGGCACCGACGTGGTCGGTAACCGCACCCGGGTCAAGGTCGTGAAGAACAAGGTCGCGGCGCCGTTCAAGCAGGCCGAGTTCGACATCATGTACGGCAAGGGCATCTCGCGCGAGGGCTCGCTGATCGACGTCGGCGTGGAGCAGGCGATCATCCGCAAGTCCGGCGCCTGGTACACCTACGACGGCGACCAGCTCGGCCAGGGCAAGGAGAAGGCCCGGGAGTTCCTCAAGGAGAACCCGGACGTGGCCGCCGAGATCGAGAAGAAGATCCTGGAGAAGCTCGGCGTCGGGATCGGCGCCGGCGACGCGGCCGGCGGGCCGGAGCTGCCGCCGGTCGACTTCTGATCTGACCCGTGGCAGGACGACGAGCCCGGACGGGGCGGGGCTGGGATGCCAGCCCGCCCCGCTCGGGCGACGCCAACACCCCACCTCCTCCCCGCCGAGGCCGGCGATCCCGCCCCGCAGGCGCCGATGACGCCGGTCCCGACGCGGCCGGCGGCGGCGGCTCGCCGACTCCGCCGCGCGACGAGGCGGAGCTGGCCCGGGAGATCTGCCTGCGGCAACTCGCCGTGCGCCCGCGCACCCGGGCCGAGCTGGCCGGTGCGCTGGCGAAACGGGGCATCTCCGACGAGGTCTCGGCCCAGGTGCTCGACCGCTACGACGAGGTCGGCATCATCGACGACGCCGCGTTCGCCCGGGCCTGGATCTCCAGCCGCCACAACGGGCGGGGCCTGGCCCGGCGGGCGCTCGCCAACGAGCTGCGCCAGCGCGGTGTCGACGGCGAGGTCGCCAGCGAGGCCCTCGGTGAGCTGAGTGAGGAGACCGAGGCGGAGACCGCTCGCGCCCTGGTCGAGCGGAAGCTGCGTACCGCCCGGGGTGAGCCCGACGCGGTCTTCCGCCGGCTGGTGGGCATGCTGGCCCGCAAGGGCTATCCGCCCGGCGTGGCGATCCGGGCGGTGAAGGACGCGCTCGCGGCGCAGAGCGCCGAGGCCGCCGAGTTCGCCGAGCAGATCGACGCCGACGCGCTCGCCGATGCCGAGGGGGAGCTCGACCGCGACAGCCGGCCGGCCGGGTGACCGGCGGCCAGCTCGGCTCGCGGCGAACGAGGGAAGCCGGTCGCCGCCGCCGGTGTCCGTCCGGTGCGCCGAGGCGGTGCGCGCCGTGCTGAAGGCGTGCCTCAACGGCGGGCGGGGTCGTGACGAGCACCCCGCCGTGCCGCTCACCCCCGTCGAGTTGGCCGCCGACGCGGCCCGCTGCGCCGCGATCGGCGTGGTGGCCGTGCACGTCCATCCGCGGGACGCCACCGGCGCCGAGTCGCTGCGCCCCGACGCGATCGCCGATGCGCTGACCGCGATCCGGGCTGCCCGGCCCGGCCTGCCGATCGGGGTGAGCACCGGCGCCTGGATCGAGCCGGACCCGGGCGCCCGGGTGGCCGCCATCCGGGCCTGGCGGGGGCTGCCCGACTTCGCCTCGGTCAACGCCCACGAGGAGGGCGCCGAGGCGGTCGCCGCCGTGCTGCACGAGCGGGGCGTCATGGTGGAGGCGGGCCTCTGGACGGTCGACGCGGTTGCCGCCTACCGGCGTTGGCGGGTGCCGGTGGGCCGGATCCTCGTCGAGTGCATGGCCGAGCAGCCCGCGGTGGCGCTGGCCGACGCGGCCCGGATCCTCGCCGCGCTACCGGCCGCCGGCGGAGACGCCCGGCGTGCCGGTGGAGACGACACCCCGCCGGTGCTGCTGCACGCCGAGGGGCCGGCCACCTGGCCGGTGCTCGCGGAGGCGGTCCGCCGGGGCCTGCACACCCGTATCGGCCTGGAGGACACGCTCCAGCTGCCGGACGGCGAGCCCGTCGCGGACAACGCGGCGTTGGTCAGCGCCGCGCTCGCGGCCGGCGCGCACTGACCGACCCCGGCCCGCCGGCGGCGGCGGACGATCCACTTCGTCTCGACGACCCGGGGAATCCACGGCACCGGATGCCGCGATGTCACCGATCGTTGTCGACCGTGCGACCGGCACCGCCGGCTTCCCGCCTCCTGCCGAGCGTCCTGGGCCATTGAACAGGCGCGGGGCCGCATGACGCCGCTTGACTCGCCGCGTTTGTCCGGCGGTGTCCGAGGAGACATCAGCGGTGAGTGACGTCACAACTTCTCTCCGTTCGGGGGGTTTGATCATGAGTTCTTGACCAGACCACCCCTCGCGACCTAGCCTCGCCATACAGGCTCACATTGCCCGACCAGCGCAGGCTAAGCGCACAACATAGATCTCGTAACAGAACAGCATCACTTTGGCCGACTCATCGGCCTTTGGCGACAGCTCCGGGCAGGCCGGCCCGGAGCCCGCGACAACTGCACCCGGCCGCCGACGATGCCCGAGGGCACCGCCGGCGGAGAAAGCTACCCACCCACGGCCAGCCGCTCCGGTCGGGCGTCCAAGGTCGCAGGAGCGTGCCGTCGGCACGGTCACTGCGGCGCCGACGTTCAGGGGAGGCGGCCATGGCGGGGCGGCACAGGTTAACCAGCGGTCCGCGCGAGTGTGCTGGCATGAGTGAGCGTCAGCGAGCGAATCATCGACTCAGGGCGGCTGTGCCTCATGGCGGCACGCAGCGCAGCGGAGTGCCGGCATGAGCGGCTTCGACATCGTGCTCCTCGCCGCCGTACTGATCCTGACCGTGGTGGTGGTCGGCGCGGTGCTGTTCGGCGTCCGGGCGCTTCGCCAGATCGGCGTGGCTCCGGTGCCGGAGGACCCGGCCTTCATCGCCGAGAAGGACCGCCAGGAGCAGTCCCTGGCCGCTCTGCGCAGCGCGGCCGACCAGGCGAACAGCACCATCGACGTGGCGAAGTCCGCGGCGGCGGCCGCGAGGGCCGAGGCCGCGGCCGCGAACGCGGAGGCGAAGTCGGCGCGGGCCGAGGCCCGGCGGATGCTCGACGACGCCCGCGCCGAGGCCGACACCGTGCTGGAGCGGGCCCACAAGCAGGCGGAGGCCGACGCGGAACAGCTGCGCACGGCCGCCCGACGCAGCGGCGAACGCGAGGTCGCGGTGCTCGCCGCGACGACGCGCGAGCAGGCGGCCGAGGTGGAGCGGCGGGCCGCCCGGATGGACGAGCGGGAGCGGCTGCACACCGAGGAGGTGGAGCGGCTCGCCGAGCGGGAGCGGCAGCTCACCGCGGCCAGCGCGGCGCTGGCCGCCCGGGAGACCGCGCTCAACCAGCGGGAGGCCGAGCTGGCCGAGGCGGAGGAGCTGCGCCGCCGGGAGCTGGAGCGGGTGGCCGGGCTCACCGCCGACTCGGCGCGGGCGGAGCTGATCGAGGCGATCGAGACCCAGGCGAAGCGGGAGGCCGCGCTGCTGGTCCGGGACATCGAGGCGGACGCCCGGGGCACCGCCGAGCAGCGCGCCCGGCACATCGTGGTCGACGCGATCCAGCGGGTGGCCAGCGAGCAGACCGCGGAGAGCGTGGTCAGCGTCCTGCACCTGCCGGGGGATGAGATGAAGGGGCGGATCATCGGTCGCGAGGGGCGCAACATCCGCGCCTTCGAGTCGGTGACCGGGGTCAATCTGATCATCGACGACACTCCCGAGGCGGTGCTGCTCTCCTGCTTCGACCCGGTCCGCCGGGAGGTCGGCCGGCTCACCCTGGAGAAGCTGGTCCTGGACGGGCGGATCCACCCGCACCGGATCGAGGAGGTCTACGACCTGGCCCGGCAGGAGGTGGAGCAGCTCTGCCGGCGGGCCGCCGAGGACGCGCTGGTCGAGGTCGGCATCACCGAGATCCACCCCGAACTGGTCACCCTGCTCGGGCGGCTGCGCTACCGCACGTCGTACGGGCAGAACGTGCTCAAGCACCTGGTCGAGACGGCGCACATCGCCGGCATCATGGCCGCCGAGCTGCGGCTGGACGTGCCGACCATCAAGCGGTCCGCGTTCCTGCACGACATCGGCAAGGCGCTCACGCACGAGGTGGAGGGCAGCCACGCCATCATCGGCGCCGACCTGGCCCGCAAGTACGGCGAGAGCGAGGACGTGGTGCACGCCATCGAGGCGCACCACAACGAGGTGCCGCCGCAGACGATCGAGGCGGTGCTGACCCAGGCCTCCGACGCCTGTTCCGGCGGCCGGCCGGGCGCTCGGCGGGAGAGCCTGGAGGCGTACGTCAAGCGGCTGGAGCGGATCGAGGAGATCGCGGCCAGCAAGCTCGGCGTGGAGAAGGTCTTCGCCATGCAGGCGGGCCGGGAGATCCGGGTGATGGTCAAGCCGGACGACGTCGACGACATCGGCGCGGCCGTGCTGGCCCGGGACGTGGCCAAGCAGATCGAGGAGGAGCTGACCTACCCCGGTCAGATCCGGGTCACCGTGGTCCGTGAGTCCCGGGTCACCGAGATCGCCCGCTGACCCGAACCCTCAGCCCCGGCCGGGCAACCGGCCGGGGGTGGTTGACCGAAGGGCCGCCCCGAATGTCGGGGCGGCCCTTCGTCGTGCTTGCGGTGTGGCTCAGACGCCGCCGCCCATGCCGCCGCCCTCGGCCTGCGACATCAGCGCCGCCGGCGGCGGGTTCTGCCCCGCGGTTCCGGCGGTCTTGCGGCCCCGGGAGAGCCGGCGCTGGACGTACTGGGCCAGCTTCGACAGCGAGTAGTTGACCGCGATGAAGAGCACCGCGATCACCACGTAGACCTGGATCGGGTTGCCCAGCACACCGATGATCTGCTTGCCGATGTTCAGGGTTTCCTCGTAGCTGATGATGAAGCCGAGCGAGGTGTCCTTGAGCACCACCACCAGCTGGCTGATCAGCGCCGGCAGCATGATGCGGAACGCCTGCGGGAGCAGGATCATCCGGGTGGTCTGCAGCGGGGAGAGGCCGATCGCCGCCGCGGCCTCGCCCTGCCCGCCGGGCAGGCCCTCCATGCCGGAGCGGAGGATCTCGGCGATCACCACCGAGTTGTAGATGGTGAGGCCGATGACCAGGTACCAGAGCGTCTCGAAGGTGACGCCGAACTCCGGGAAGCCCCGGGCCACGAAGAAGATGGTGATGACCACGGGAAGGCCGCGGAACACCTCGACGCAGACCCGGGTGACCGCCGACAGCAGCACGCTCAACCCGCGCAGCAGGTACGACACGGGGGTGGCGAACCCGGTGAACCGGCGCCGGGCCAGGCTCTTGAGCTGGATCCGCAGGACCGCCAGCAGGGTGCCGATCACCAGCGAGGAGATGATCGCCAGCACCGCCGCGATCAGGGTGTTCTTGAGGCCGAGCCCGATCCGGTCCCAGACCAGCGAGAAGTTCTCGTTGGCGGGGTCGATCAGCGGCCCCCAGAGCTCCATCGAGAACTGGCCCTTGTCGCTGAGCGGCCGGTAGATCAGGAAGTACGCGCCGACCAGCAGCAGCACGGTGGCGACGAGGCTGCTGACGAGGGTGATCCGGCGCTGCCGGGGCCCGGGTACGTCGTAGAGGACGGTCTGCTGGCTCATCGGGCCACCGCCTGCCGCTTCTCGATCCGGTCGAGGAGGGCGCCGAGGGGAACCGTCATGATCAGGTATCCGATCGAGATGCCGATGGCGACGGGGATGAAGGCGTAACCCTCGGCCCCGGTGAGCTGGTCGGCGGTGGCCGACAGGTCACCGACCACGCCGAAGAAGCCGATCAGCGCAGAGTTCTTGATCATCGCGATGATCACCGAACCGAGCGGCACGATCGAGGCCTTCCAGGACTGGGGCAGCACCACGTACCGCAGGTTCTGGCCGAAGGTCAGCCCCAACGACCGCGCGGCCTCGGCCTGTCCGGCCGGCACCGCGTTGACGCCCGAGCGCAGCGCCTCGCAGACGAACGCCGCGGTGTAGAGCACCAGCGCGATCAGCGCGAAGCGGAAGTAGGGCAGGTCCGTGCCGAGCCGGTTGAACAGCGAGTCCAGGCCCGGTATGCGCAGGAAATCGGCGTTCGAGCCGAGCGCCGGCAGGCCGAACGCGGCGAAGAACATCACCACGGTCAGCGGCATGTTCCGGAAGATGTTGACGTAGCCGGTGCCGACCGCCCGCAGCGGCGGGACCGGTGAGATCCGGAGCACCGCCACGATGGCGCCCAGGATCAGGGCACCGATCGCGGCGAGCACGCAGATCTGGAGGGTGAGCCAGAAACCACCCGCGAAGACGTCGAACTTGTCGATGAGAACACTCACGGGTCGGTCTTCCTCCCCACCCTCCAGATCGGCGGAATCAGATCAGTAGCGGTTGACGGTCGGGGCGCTGCCGAGCTCGGCGCCGAACTTGCCGGCCGTGTCGTCCCACGCCTTCTTCCAGCTGCCGTCGGCGAACGCCTTGTCCAGCGTGTCGTTGACGAAGTTGCGGAAGTCGGTGTCCTCCTTCTTCACCCCGATGCCGTACGGCTCCTTGGTGAAGTTGTCACCGGCGAGCTTGAACGAGGCCTCGTCCTTGGCGATGTAGCCGAGCAGGATCACGTTGTCCGTGGTGACCGCGTCGACCTGGCCGCCCTTGAGGGCGTCCCGGCACTTGTCGTAGGTGTCGAAGAGCACCAGCTGGGTGGCGACGTCCTTGACGTACTGCTTGATCGTCTCAGCGGGGGTCGAGCCGGTCACCGAGCAGACCTTCTTGGTGCCGTCCTTGAAGGAGTCCGGGCCGGTGATCGCGGCGTCGTCCTTCTTCACCATGATGTTCTGGCCGGCCTCGTAGTACGGCCCGGCGAAGGCGATGCGCTCCTTGCGCTTGTCGTTGATCGTGTACGTCGCGGCGACCAGGTCGACCGTGCCGTTGACGATCACGTCCTCGCGGACCTTCGA
The DNA here is from genome assembly GCF_044456245.1 of Micromonospora sp. NPDC051006. NCBI lineage: Bacteria > Bacillati > Actinomycetota > Actinomycetes > Micromonosporales > Micromonosporaceae > Micromonospora > Micromonospora sp. NPDC051006. The sequence goes on along the minus strand of NZ_JBITFP010000032.1, from coordinate 8,871 downwards.
GGGGGCCTCGACCCACTCGATCTTGTCCTCGGGGATGCCGAGCTCCTTGACGATGATCTTCGCGACCTCGACGTCGAAGCCCTCCGGCTTGCCGGACAGCCCCTTCTGGCCGAAGCCGGGCTGGTCGAACTTCGTGCCGATCTTGATGGCCTGCGCCTTGTTGAGCCGCTCCATCGTGCTGCCGGCGGCGAACGACTTGCTGCCGGCGCCGGTGCCCTCGCCGGCGTCGTCGCCACCGCAGGCGGTCAGGCCGAGCGCCAGGGTGGCGGCCGCCGCGAGTGCCGCTACACGCGTGATACGCATACTCTTCTCCTTCTTCGGTTGGACCCGCCGGGGGATGGCGCGCTCCACTAACAGACGCCTAGTGCGTGAGGATCTTGGAGAGGAAGTCCCGGGCCCGCTCACTGCGGGGGTTCGCGAAGAACTCGGCCGGCGGAGCATCCTCGACCAACTGCCCGTCGGCCATGAAGATGACGCGGTTCGCCGCGTGCCGGGCGAAGCCCATCTCGTGGGTCACCACGACCATCGTCATGCCGTCGCTGGCGAGCGAGGTCATCACGTCGAGCACCTCGCCGACCATCTCCGGGTCGAGCGCGCTGGTGGGCTCGTCGAAGAGCATCGCCTTGGGCTGCATGGCCAGCGCGCGGGCGATCGCGGCGCGCTGCTGCTGGCCGCCGGAGAGCTGGGCGGGGAACTTGTCGGCCTGGTTGGCGATGCCGACCCGGTCGAGCAGGGCCAGGCCGCGCTCGCGGACGACCGCCGGCTTCTCCTTGCGTACCTTGATCGGGCCGAGGGTGACGTTCTCCAGGATCGTCTTGTGCGCGAAGAGGTTGAACGACTGGAAGACCATGCCGACCTCGCTGCGCAGCTTCGCCAGGGCCTTGCCCTCGGCCGGCAGCGGCTGGCCGTCGAAAGTGATGGTGCCGGAGTTGATCGGTTCCAGGCGGTTGATGGCGCGGCACAGCGTCGACTTGCCGGAGCCGGACGGCCCGATCACCACGACCACCTCGCCCCGGCCGACCGACAGCGAGACGTCGTCCAGCACGTGCAGCGGCCCGAACCACTTGTTGACCGAGTCCAGCACGATGAGCGGTTCGCCCGTCGTCACGTCGTCCACCGTCCCTGTCGTCTCCCGGATAGGGGTGCGATGACCCCCGGTTGGGCAACTGTAGGCGGGGGGATGTGGCGGAACGCAACTCGGTTGGTCACGGAGCGGTAACACCAGCTGTGATCGGCGTCGGGTGTCCGATTTCGACCGCGAATCGGTGGCGGTGGCGGTGGCGGTGGCGGACCCGGTGCCGGGATCATGGGGGGATGACCGAACCGGTACGGCTGACCCGGTACGCCCGGGGCGGCGGTTGCGCCTGCAAGATCCCGCCTGGCGAGCTGGAGGCGATGGTGGCCGGGCTCGGTCCGGCGACCGGCACCGCGGAGCTGCTGGTCGGCCTGGACCACGGCGACGACGCCGCGGTGGTCCGGCTGGACGAGCGGACCGGCCTGGTGAGCACCGCCGACTTCTTCACCCCGGTCGTCGACGACGCCTACGACTGGGGCCGGATCGCCGCGGCCAACGCGCTCTCCGACGTGTACGCCATGGGCGGCACCCCCCTGGTCGCCCTGAACCTGCTCTGCTGGCCGCGCGACGTGCTCCCGCTGGAGCTGGCGCGGGAGGTGCTCCGCGGCGGGCAGGACGTGGCCCGCGACGCCGGCTGCCACCTGGCCGGCGGGCACAGCGTCGACGACGACGGCCCGAAGTACGGGCTGGCGGTCACCGGAGTGGTCCGCCCGGAGGACCTGATCACCCTGGACGCGGGCCGGGCGGGGCTGCCGCTGTCGCTGACCAAGCCGCTCGGCGTCGGGGTGTTGAACACCCGACACAAGACGACCGGCGAGCGGTTTCCCGAGGCGGTCGCCACGATGAGCGCGCTGAACCGGGACGCCGCCCGGGCGGCCGTGGCCGCCGGCATCCGCTGCGGTACCGACGTGACCGGCTTCGGCCTGCTCGGGCACGCCTCGAAGCTGGCCCGGGCCAGCGGGCTGACCGTGGCGATCGACGCGGCCCAGGTGCCCTACCTGGACGGGGCCCGGGAGGCGGTCCGGGACGGCCACGTCAGCGGCGGCAGCCGGCGCAACCTGGACTGGGTCAGCCCGTGGACCGACTTCGGCGCCGCCGGGGAGGAAGAACGGCTGCTGCTGGCCGACGCGCAGACCTCGGGCGGGCTGCTGGTCGCCGGTGAGCTGCCCGGCGCGCCGGTGGTCGGCGAGCTGCTCCCGGCCGGCGAGCACCGGGTCGTCATCCGCTGAGAACGGTCGCCCGTCGTCGCACGTGTCGAGGGGCGAAGCGGCACCATACCCGATAATCTGTCATCTTCCCGCTACTCGGAGCAATGCCGGTCCAGTAAATTTTGCCCGGAATGGTCACAGACCGGTAACTTGCCCCCGGCTGGGGTCAAATGCACCCCACCATCGTGAGTAAGGCCCGGTCCGGGGCCGGTGGGACGAACGCAGCGAGGAGGCGGCATGACCGAGCTGTGGAACTGGAGAATCGACCAGGTACGACCCGTGGCGGTCTACCCGGCGTTGGCCGAGGCACTCGGTCGGGTGGTGATGCCGTTGGCAGTCGCCGACCCGGCACGGCTGCCCACGTACGCGGTGATCTGCGACGTCTGGCAGGCGCCGGGCGAGTTCGCCACGATCGTGGACTGTTACGGGGTGCCCGACCGGCTCTCCGAGCACGCCAGCATCGCCGGGCTGGCCCGGCTGCTGGACCGCAACTGCCTGCTGCGCGACGACACCCTCGACGCAGGCCGGCACCTGCTGGTCACCCCGGACGGGACGATCCGCCCGGTGCACTTCGACGTCCAGGAGACCGACGACGGCGAGGTGCTCAGCAACCAGCGGCTCTGCACCGAGGCCGACCCCGGGTGCCGGGGCTGGTCGCAGTGTCACCGCTCGCGGTGGGCCCCCGACACGGTCGCCCCGGTGCTCGCGGCGGCCTGACCGTCCCGTGGCGCGGCCCCGCCGCGCACCACGAGCTGGTCGAGCAGGGTCCGGGTGGCCTCCGCCACGGCGGCCACCGCCGCGTCGAAGGCGGCGGCGTTGTGCGCGGCGGGCGCCCGGAAACCTGAGATCTTCCGGACGTACTGCAGCGCCGCCGCCTCGACGTCGGCGTCGGTCACCTGCGGGGTGTACGGCTCACGCAGGGTCTTGATGCTCCGGCACACGGCTCCTCCTCGGTTCTGGTCCATCCGGTGGGCCCGGATACGCTGTCCTCGTCATGACTACCGCAGCGGCGGGCAGCCCGCGCACCTACCAGGTGCGGACGTACGGCTGCCAGATGAACGTGCACGACTCCGAGCGCATCTCCGGGCTGCTGGAGCAGGCCGGCTACGTCCGCGCGCCCGAGGCCGACGAGCAACCCGACGTGGTGGTGTTCAACACCTGCGCGGTCCGGGAGAACGCCGACAACCGGCTCTACGGCAACCTCGGTCATCTGCGCCCGGTCAAGGACAAGCACCCCGGGATGCAGATCGCGGTCGGCGGCTGCCTGGCCCAGAAGGACCGCGGCGACATCGTCCGCAAGGCGCCCTGGGTCGACGTGGTCTTCGGCACGCACAACATCGGCTCGCTGCCGGTGCTGCTGGAGCGGGCCCGGCACAACGCCGCCGCCGAGGTGGAGATCCTGGAGTCCCTCGACGTCTTCCCGTCGACGCTGCCGACCCGCCGCGAGTCGACGTACGCCGGCTGGGTGTCGATCTCGGTGGGCTGCAACAACACCTGCACGTTCTGCATCGTGCCCTCCCTGCGCGGCAAGGAGAAGGACCGCCGCCCCGGCGACGTCCTCTCCGAGGTCCGCGCGCTGGTCGACGAGGGTGTGCTGGAGGTGACCCTGCTCGGGCAGAACGTCAACTCCTACGGCGTCGAGTTCGGCGATCGGCTCGCCTTCGGCAAGCTGCTGCGCGCCTGCGGCGACATCGACGGCCTGGAGCGGGTCCGGTTCACCAGCCCGCACCCGAAGGACTTCACCGACGACGTGATCGCCGCGATGGCCGAGACGCCGAACGTCTGCCACTCGCTGCACATGCCGCTCCAGTCCGGCTCCGACGACGTGCTGCGCGCCATGCGCCGGTCGTACCGGTCCGACCGCTACCTGGGGATCATCGAGAAGGTCCGGGCGGCGATGCCGGACGCCGCGATCACCACCGACATCATCGTCGGCTTCCCCGGCGAGACCGAGGCCGACTTCGAGCGCACCCTCGACGTGGTCCGCGAGGCCCGCTTCTCCTCGGCCTTCACCTTCCAGTACTCCAAGCGCCCCGGCACCCCGGCCGCCACGATGGACGGACAGCTGCCCAAGCAGGTGGTCCAGGAGCGCTACGAGCGGCTGATCGCCTGCGTCGAGGAGATCACCTGGGCGGAGAACAAGCGCCAGCTCGGGGAGACCGTCGAGGTGCTGGTCGCGGTCGGCGAGGGGCGCAAGGACGACCGGACGGGTCGGCTCTCCGGCCGGGCCCGCGACAGCCGGCTCGTGCACTTCGCCACGGGCGCGCTCGCCGGGCAGATCCGCCCCGGCGACATCGTGCACACCACCGTCACCTACGCCGCCCCGCACCACCTCAACGCTGACGGTGAACCGCTGTCGCACCGGCGGACCCGGGCCGGCGACGCCGCCGAGGCCGGCCGCTCCCCGCGTACCCCGGGGGTGCTGCTCGGGCTGCCCGGGCTCGGCGCCCCGGCCGCCGCGCCGGCAGCCGACAGCGCCTGCGCCGCGCGCTGATCCCGGCTGCCGGCCCGGCAGTCACGCTGGACGCACGGAAGCCCCGGCCCGCACGGACCGGGGCTTCCGACGTACGTCAGCTCAGCCGGACTGCTCGGCGAGCTGGAGGAACTGCCGCTTCGAGGCGAGCGCCTGCTCGGCCTCCCGGACCCGCCGGGCGTCACCAGCCGCCTGGGCGCGGGCCAGCCGCTCCTCGGCCTCGGCGACCTGGGCCCGCATCTGAGCCAGCAGGGGATTGTCCGCCGGGGTGGTCCGGCGCCAGGCCGAATCCATCACCTCGCGGACCCGGTCGTCGATGACCCGCAGCCGCCGCTCCAGCCCGGCCGCCGCCTCACGCGGCACCCGACCGGCCTCATGCCACTGTGCCTGGATCTCGCGCAGCTTCGCCTGGGCGCCCTTGGGGTCGGCGTCCACGTCGAGCGCCTCCGCCTCGGCGAGCAGCGCCTGCTTGCGCTCCAGGTTGGCGCGCTGCTCGTTGTCGCGCGCCGAGAAGACCTCGCTGCGCCGGGTGAAGAACTCGTCCTGCGCGGCCCGGAACCGGTCCCAGAGCTTCTGCTCGGCCTCCTTGGAGGCACGCGGCGCGGCCTTCCACTGAGTCATCAGGTCCTTGAGCTGGTTGGCGGTGGCCGCCCAGTCGGTGGACTCCTTGAGCTTCTCGGCCTCGGCGACCAGCTCCTCCTTCACCGACTGCGCCTGCTTGCGCTGCGCGTCGAGCGAGGCGAAGTGGGCGCCCCGCCGGCGGGTGAAGCCGTCCCGGGCGGCGGCGAACCGCTTCCACAGCTCGCCGTCGGTCTTCTTGTCGACGCCGCGGATCGTCTTCCACTCGTCGAGGATCTCCTTGAGCCGGTCGCCGGCGGTCTTCCAGCCGGTCGACTCGGCGGCGAGCTTCTCGGCCTCCTCGACCAGGGCCGTCTTGCGGGCCAACGCCTCGCCGCGGGCCGCGTCCCGTGCCGCGCGGGCCTCCCCGGCCTTCTCCTCGGCCACGGTGGCGAGCTTGTCCAGCCGCGCCGCCAGCGCGTCGATGTCGCCCACCACGTGCGCCTCGGCGAGCGAGGCCCGGATCCGGCGGATCGTGGTCAGCGAGTGGCCGGCGTCAGCCGCACCGGAGTTGAGCCGGGCCTCGGTCAGGTCCACCTCGGTCACCAGGTCGGCGAAGCGGCGCGCGAAGTGTGCCAGCCCCTCCTCTGGTGCCCCTGCCTGCCAGGATCCGACCACCCGCTCACCCTCGGCGGTCTTGACGTACACGGTGCCGTCCGCGTCCACCCGTCCGAAGGCAGTCCAGTCGCTCATGTGCCCATCCTCGTTCTCCCGGCGTCGGAAGAGCAGTCTCCCGATCACCGCCACAGCGCAGCCAAGTTTCTCCCGGCATTGTCACAGGTCCGACCCGGTCCCCGTCGAGCGCCTATCGCCGACCGTGACCATACGGTGTCCTAGCGCCCGGATGACCGGATCGGCGCGGAGACTCACCGGGAAGTCCGGCTACGGTGATCGGGTGCCACTGGTCGCCGCCGCCGTCTGCCCGCATCCGCCCCTGCTCATGCCCGAGGTGGCCGGCGCCGCCGCGCCCGAACTGGACGATCTCCGCGCCGCCTGCGACAGCGCCGTCGCCGCGCTGCTCGCCCACCGGCCGGACGCCGTGGTGCTGATCGGTGACGGGCCCGTCACCGGCTGGATCGGCCCGCCGGCCACCGGTTCACTGCAACCCTGGGGCGTCGACCTGGCCGTACCGCTCGACCCGACGCTGCCCGACCGCGGCGCGGTGCTGCCGCTGAGCCTGACCATCGGCGCCTGGCTGCTGACCCGCCACGACCCGCGACCGCCGGTGGCCGCGGTCCAGGTCGCCGCCGACGCCGGGCCGGCGCTGCTGCGCGAGCTCGCCGGGCAGGTGCACGACCATCGTCCGCGGGTCGGGCTGCTGGTGCTCGGCGACTCCTCGGCCTGTCGGGGACAGAAGGCACCCGGCTACCACGACCCGCGCGCCGAGCCGTACGACCGCGCGGTCGCCGCCGCCCTGGCCGGCGCGGACGCCGACGCGCTGCTCAACCTGGACCCGGCGCTCTCGGCGCAGCTGCGGGTCGCCGGGCGGGCGCCCTGGCAGGTGCTGGCCGGCGCGGCCCGGGCCGCCGGCGGCGACTGGCGCGGCGAGCTGCGCTACGACGCCGCCCCCTACGGCGTCGCGTACCTCGTCGCCAGCTGGACCCCGGCGTGACCGGGCCGACCGACCCCGGCGGCAGCCGCCCGCCGGTCGGCACCGTGGTCGCGGTGGTGGGACCGACGGCGGCCGGCAAGTCCGCGCTGAGCATCGCGCTCGCGCACGCCCTCGACGGCGAGGTGGTCAACGCCGACTCGATGCAGCTTTACCGGGGGATGGACATCGGCACCGCCAAGCTCACCGCGGCCGAGCGAGACGGCGTGCCGCACCACCTGCTCGACATCTGGGCGGTGACCGAGCCGGCGAGCGTCGCCGAGTACCAGCGGCTGGCCCGCGCGGCAATCGATGACATCCTGGCCCGGGGTCGGGTGCCGCTGCTGGTCGGCGGCTCCGGGCTCTACGTCCGGGCGGTGCTGGAGCGTTTCGAGTTCCCCGGCACCGACCCGGCGGTGCGCGAACGGCTGGAACGGGAACTGGCCGAGACGGGCCCCGCGCCCCTCTACGCCCGGCTGCGGGAGATCGACCCGTCCGCCGCCGCCAGCATCCTGCCCGGCAACGGCCGTCGGATCGTCCGGGCCCTGGAGGTGATCGAGCTGACCGGGCGGACGTTCACCGCCTCGCTGCCGGAGCCCACCCCGTACTACCCGTCGGTGCAGCTCGGCGTCGACCTGGGCACCCCGCTGCTCGACGAGCGGATCGCCCGGCGGGTCGACCGGATGTGGGCCGACGGGCTGGTCGCCGAGACCCGGGAGCTGGTCGGCCACGGCCTGCCGGAGGGCCGCACCGCCAGCCGCGCGCTCGGCTACCAGCAGGTGCTGCGTCTTCTCGCCGGGGAGCTGACCGAAGACGAGGCGCACGAGGAGACGATCCGCGCGACCCGCCGGTTCGTCCGCCGGCAGCGCTCCTGGTTCCGGCGTGACCCGCGCATCCACTGGCTCGACTCGGCCGCGCCCGACCTGATCGAGGCCGCCCTGCGGTTGGTGCCGGCCCCTGCGCGATGATGGGTACGTGGAGTTCACCAAGGGGCACGGCACCGGCAACGACTTCGTCGTGCTGCCCGATCCGGACAATCAGCTCGAGTTGACCCCGGGCCTGATTGCCGGCCTCTGTGACCGGCGACGGGGAATCGGCGCGGACGGCGTGCTGCGGGTGGTCCGGGCGGCGAAGCACCCGGACGGCGCCGGTCAGGCGGGCGAGGCCGAGTGGTTCATGGACTACTGGAACTCCGACGGCTCGTACGCGGAGATGTGCGGCAACGGCGCCCGGGTCTTCGTCCGCTACCTGCTCGACACCGGGCTGGCCACGCCGGACGGCGCGGTGCTGCCGGTGGCCACCCGGGCCGGCGTCGTGCGCGCGCGCGTCGAGGGGGAGGAGACCATCGCCGTCGAGATGCGCCGCCCCCGGCTGTACGACGCCTCCACGGCCGTCCTGGGCGGGCTGACGCTGACCGGCACCGCGGTGGACGTGGGCAACCCGCACCTGGTCTGCTCGCTGCCCGCCGGGCTGGACCTGCCCGCGCTGGACCTCACCCAGGCCCCCGGCTTCGACCCGGCGGTCTTCCCGGCCGGGGTGAACGTCGAATTCATCACTCCCGGCGACCCGGTCGACGGGGCCGACGGGCACGTGCAGATGCGGGTCTACGAGCGCGGCTCGGCCGAGACGCTCTCCTGCGGCACCGGGGCCTGCGCGGTGGCCGCGGTGGCCCTGCACGACGACTCCCGGGACACCGGCGTGGTCGCGGTCGACGTCCCCGGCGGTCGTCTCACGGTCACCGTCACCCCGGATTCCTGCTGGCTGGCCGGCCCCGCCGTCCTGCTCGCCACCGGCGAGGTCATCCCCAGCGCCCTCCTGCCCTGACAGTGAGGATGTAGGGGCGGTCACCCGGTTGTCTGACCCTTGCCCTGACCGACGGTTGCTGTCCTTGGCTGGATTTGTCGACTGT